>JBNJGR010000016.1:0-2266 GCA_051747885.1 Bacteroidota bacterium
CGGAAATTGAAGAAATCTTTCAGAACTACGATGCTATTCTTCCGCAACCCCGAAAACTGAAATACACTGTTAAAAAGCACTACAACCGTTACCATAGTTTTGCAGATTTGGAAGTTATTCAACAGATTATCAGAACCAAACACCCTGAGTATTTGTCTTCATATTATGAGGTTTTAGATGGGAAGCGATTATATGCAAACAATATGTTTGTACTTCCCGAGGTTCATTTTAAAAATTTTATGCAGTGGTGGTTTTCCATTATTTTCGATTTTGAAAAGCAGATTAAACCGGAAAATTACACCGGATACCAGCAACGCATAATAGGTTTTTTGGCAGAAAGATTGTTAACAGTTTGGTTTAAGTATCAAAATATCAAGGTAAAAGAGTTGCCGGTAATTTATTTCAAAAAAATAAAATTTAATAATGTTTAGCAGAAATAAAAAGAGGTTATATTTTGTTCATATTCCAAAAAACGCCGGTAACAGCATTCGTCAGGCGTGCAAGGCGCACAATATAAAGGTTGTGTCGCACAACATCAGAAAAAGGAATAAACGCCTGCTGGCTACTCACCGCCGCAAAAATGATTTACACGCTTTTTGCATTTCCCGTAATCCTTACGATCGAATTGTTTCGGCATACAATTATTTAATGAAAGACGGCAAAAACAAAACGAAAGAAGATAATATTGAACGGGATATATTTTTAAAACCTTATACTGATTTTACTGATTTTGTACAAAATGGCCTGGAACACGCTGCAAAAAACCAATTGCACTTTTTACCCCAGGTTTTCTGGATAAAAAACCACAACGGAGAACCGGAGGTTGAAACCGTACTTAAAATGGAAAACCTGCAAAATGAGCTCAACGCATTTTGCCATCAAATGGGGTTTCCTCCCAAAAAACTTGACATTACCAACACCTCTTCCAGAAAAAACTCGTGGGAAGAATATTATACTCCTGAAACAAAAAAAATTGTGGCAGATATTTACCATGATGATTTTGAGTTTTTTAATTATGAAAAATAACTAACTGGTTTTATGAATGAATTTACCGGCCTCTTTGTTGGTCTCACTACCATTGATATTCAATACTTTGTAGATTCGTTTCCCACATCCAATAAAAAAGTAAAAACGACCCCGCCCGTTATTTTAACAGGAGGGCCGGCAACCAACGCTGCCGTTGCTTTTTCCTACCTGAATAATCGGGCTTTTTTGGCCACTTCTGTTGGAAGCAATTCATTTTCAGCTTTCATAAAAAACGACCTTAAATTATGCAGCCTTAAGCATTTCGATTTAATTGAAAATCAACCAGCAAATGTTGTACTTGCCTCGGTTGTTACTTCGCGTGACAATGGCGACCGCACAATTTTTACCCATCATCCTGAGGAAATAAAACCGGAAATTACACCCGCCAAACTTTTGGCAGATACCAATCCGGATATCCTGATGCTCGACGGATTTTATCCGGAATTCAGTACAAAATGTGCACAAATAGCTAAAGATAAAGGGATTGCTGTTGTGTTGGATTGTGGGAGCTGGAAGCCGCAGTTCACTCAGCTTATACCACTTGCCGACGTTGCCATTTGTTCTTCCGACTTTTTACCACCTCATTGTAACAACGAAAATCAGGTGTTTGATTATTTACATAAAAATGGAATTAAAAATGCTGCTATTTCGCGGGGAGGCTCGAACCTGCTGTATTCTGACGGGCAGGAGAGGGGAGCAATGGCAGTTGAAAAAGTAGCCGTTAAAGACACGCTCGGAGCCGGTGATTTCCTCCATGGAGCATTTTGTTATTATTATCTCAATACTGGTTTCAATTTTAAAAATGCGCTGAAACATGCCTCAAAACTGGCAAGTTTCACCTGCCGGTATCCGGGGACAAGAGATTGGTTAAAGTTTGGCAATTAAATGCTATTCTAAAAAAAATTACTTAAATTGTAATGGAGAATAATTCAAAGTTTGAAGGAAGGGTAATGTTCAATAAATCCATTGCATACCGTTTAAGTATTTATATATCGCTTGCTGTTATAGGTGTTTTTTTAATATTTATAATGGCCTCGTATTTTTTTAATCAGAAGCTACTCCGCGAGAATATTGAAAATAAAGCCATTAGTTTGAGCTCAGAAATTAACGGACAAATCAGCAGAAACACTTCGGTTACCCGCGAAGTTACCTTGAATATTGCTGAACAGGTAATTTATTACAGCAAAAATAATGACACTGAAAAACTGCTTTCAATTGTAATGAATAAGTATCCGTTCAT
>JBNJGR010000016.1:2366-25473 GCA_051747885.1 Bacteroidota bacterium
CGAAGTTACCTTGAATATTGCTGAACAGGTAATTTATTACAGCAAAAATAATGACACTGAAAAACTGCTTTCAATTGTAATGAATAAGTATCCGTTCATAAATGCCATTCATGTTAAACTCGATTCGGCAATCACTGTTTCAGAACATAATTTTTTTATGGGAAGGGCAGGGGACAGTCTGGTGTTTGAAAGCGGGGAAAGTGAAATTTACAACTGCGAAAACGAAAAAGAAATTTTTAAAACCATAAACCAGAAAGAAAGTGGCTGGACCGAGCCGTATAAATGCAATGAAACCAATAGTTTTATTGTATCGTTTCATTGTCCGGTTACGGTTGAAGAAGAGAACAGCCGGAAACGTTCGGCAGGTTTTGTATTTTGCGAATTGTCGCTTTCTGAACTGAATGAAATAATCAACAGTATTAAAATTGACGGAAATGGTTATGCTTTTTTAACCACTAAAAAAGGCGAATACATTACCCACCCTGACGAAGAAAGGATTTTAAATCAAAATTTATTTAGCCTTCCGTCAAAAGTAATCGACCAGGAAAGGGTAAATCTTTCAGAAATTCTCAGTAATAACCAGAGTGGCTCGGCAATCGTTTATCCCGAGATACTGGATTATGAAAAAAGCTGGGTTTATTATACTCCAACCAACCAGAACAGATGGTTTTTAATGTTTATAACGCCCTACAATGAACTCTTCAGCGAGCTTTATTTTCTCACTTTACGAATGTTGTTTTTTGCTGTGCTGGGAATTATTATTATCTATTTCATTATTACTTTTATTTCAAACAGGATGATTGAACCCCTAAGCGCAGTAACATCTCAGATCAATAAATTCAGCAGGTCGGGCGATAAAGGTGCGCCAAAATCATTAAACGAAATTCAGCAACTGTCAGATAGCCTTACTTACCTGAAATCGTGGTTTGAAAAATACCGGCTCACTCAGGATCAGGAAGAAATCAGGAGCTCCCGCCGGAAACAAGACCTGATGCAGGCATACGAAATTCAGCAAAGCCTCATAAAAACCGATTTTCCCGCATTTCCCGAAAGAGATGATATTGATTTACATGCCATTTACAAACCGGCCAGGAGCATTGGGGGCGATTTGTTCGACTATTTTTTCATTGATGAAAACAACCTGCTCTTTACCATTGGCGATGTTTCGGGCAAAGGCATTCCGGCTGCAATTTTCATGAGCATTGCGCAAACTGTTATTAAAACAAATACATCGCTGAAAAAAGCTAAAAATATTGTCTCGCGGGTGAACAACGATTTATCTACCAATAATCAGCACCAGTATTTTTTAACATTGTTTCTGGGTATTTTAAACGTGGAAAAAGGAGAGTTGAATTATTGCAACGCCGCCCATACCCCTGCATTTGTTCTTAAACAGGATGGAGAAATAACTGAACTTGGACAATCACACGGTTTACCTTTGGGCATTTATCCTGATAAAAAATATAAAGACGCCAGGATAAAACTCGATTCTGGTGATAAAATAATTTTATATACTGATGGGCTCAATGAACTTACCAATGCTGAAAAAAAACCATTTGGGATTGAACGTTTTAAAACTCAAATAATAGAATTAAAAAATTTGTCATCAGGTAAAATGCTTGCTCAGATAGAGAAAAACCTTGATTCGTTTCAGCGGGGAACGACTCAAAACGATGATATCTGTGTTTTCATTATTGAATACAAAGCATAAAAAAAGCCTGGAAAAACCAGGCTTTCAATTAATTTTTGCTTACTTCATTTTTGTTTGATAAAATTCGCATCAGCAATTTTTCATGCTTTTTATCAAAACCAACTGAAATGGTATCGCCTTCTGTAACTGAGGCTTTAATGATTATTTCTGCCATTTCATCTTCAAGATATTTTTGAATAGCCCTTTTTAGCGGTCTTGCACCAAACTGCGGATCGTATCCTTTTTCAGCAAGGAAATCTTTGGCAGCCGATGAAATTTTCAACTTGTAATTCAACGATTCTACCCGGCTGTAAAGGTCTTTCAATTCAATATCAATAATCTGATGAATGTGTTTTTGATCCAGTTGATTGAAAGTTACCACATCGTCAATTCTATTTAGGAATTCAGGTGCGAAGGCTTTTTTTAGGGCCTTTTGGACAATGTACTTCGCATGCTCGTTTTCCGATTCAGCACCTTTATTGATAGCAAAACCAACCCCCCTGCCAAAATCCTTCAATTGGCGGGTACCAATGTTGGAGGTCATAATTATTATGGTATTTCTGAAATCCACACTTCTTCCCAGACTGTCTGTCAAACGTCCTTCATCGAGCAATTGCAATAAAATGTGGAAAACGTCGGGGTGTGCCTTTTCCATTTCGTCGAGCAATACAACCGAATAAGGTTTGCGCCGCACTTTCTCGGTTAATTGTCCTCCTTCTTCGTAGCCTACATATCCGGGAGGTGCTCCAACCAACCGCGATACGGAGAATTTCTCCATGTATTCACTCATATCAATTCTGATAAGCGAATCAAGGCTGTCGAAAAGATAAGTGGCCAGCACTTTTGCAAGTTGTGTTTTACCAACTCCCGTTGGCCCAAGGAAAATAAAAGAGCCAATTGGCCGGTTTGGATCTTTCAATCCTGCACGGTTACGTTGAATTGCTTTTACAATTTTTTGTATGGCGTCATCCTGGCCAACAACTCGTTTCTTAATGTCTTTACCCATATTCATCAGGCGTTTGCCTTCAGCCTGGGCAATACGCTGAACCGGTACTCCTGACATCATTGCAACTACTTCTGCAACTTTGTCGTCATTAACCGTTTCGCGGTGGTTAATTAATTCTTTTTCCCAGTTTTCTTTTTCTTTTTCAAGAAGTTGAAGCAGGTTTTTTTCTTTATCCCTGAAATTGGCAGCTAATTCGAAGTTCTGACTTTTTACAGCTGAAATTTTTTCTTCTTTGGTTTTTTCAATTTTTTCTTCGAGCTTCACAATACGGTCGGGAACATTAATATTGGCAATGTGCACGCGAGAACCAGCTTCGTCCAGTGCATCAATGGCTTTATCGGGTAAATACCTGTCGGAAATATAACGTTCAGTAAGTTTTACGCAGGCATTAATTGCCTCCGGGGTATAGTTAACGTTATGATGATCTTCGTACCGACTTTTAATATTATTCAGAATTTCAATGGTTTCGTCAACCGTGGTGGCTTCAACCATGACTTTCTGAAAACGGCGTTCGAGTGCGCCATCTTTTTCAATGTGCTGCCTGTATTCGTCGAGTGTAGTGGCACCAATACATTGTATGTCTCCACGTGCCAGTGCCGGTTTCAGCATATTGGCGGCATCGAGCGAACCTGTTGCACCGCCCGCTCCAACAATAGTGTGTATTTCGTCGATAAACAAAATGACGTTATTTACTTTTGTCAGCTCATTTAATATGGCCTTCATGCGTTCTTCGAACTGTCCGCGGTATTTTGTTCCGGCAACAATGGAGGCTATGTCGAGGCTAACCACGCGCTTATCGAAAAGAATCCGTGACACTTTTTTACCCACAATACGCAAGGCGAGTCCTTCGGCAATAGCTGATTTACCAACACCTGGCTCACCAATTAAGATGGGATTGTTTTTCTTTCTGCGGCTAAGTATTTGTGCCAGGCGTTCAATTTCCCTTTCGCGGCCAACAATGGGGTCCAGACTATTTTCTTCTGCCAGTTTTGTAATATCAATTCCAAAATTATCGAGAACAGGAGTATCTGATTTGGGACCTCCACCGGCGCTCTTTTTACCTCCTTGTCCTCCGGGACCTCTGGAAAAAGCTCCTGCAGGCTCATCGTCTTCACTATCCGGAAAATCTGATTTTGCCTCAGGTCCTTTATAATCTTTCATCTGAGATTTAACAATGTAATAATTTACGCCAAATTCAACTAAAATCTGGGTTACAACATTACTGCTGTCTTTTAGTATAGCCAGCAGCAAATGCCCGCTGTTTGCGGTTGGGCTTTTAAAGGAACGTGCTTCCAGGTATATCAGCTTGAGTGTTTTTTCGGCAGCTTTCAACATGGTTAAGTCGGCTTTACCGTCAATCGATTTTTCGGATTTTACCTTTTTTTCAACCAATCGTTTTATTTCTGCCAAATTTACACCTAAGTTTTCAAGTATGTCTGTTGCTATCCCTTCTCCGTCACGCAAAATGCCAAGGAACAAATGCTCTTGTCCTATGTAATCGTTTCCCAGTCGTATTGCTTCCTCCCGGCTGTATCCTATAATATCTTTTATTCTTGGTGAAAATTGAGAATCCATATTTTATTTAAATTTTACCTTATCCAACAAATACTATTCCTAAAAGTTGAACTACTAAATTACTCAAAATCGAACTGCAAATTTAATAATAGACAGTGAAGTTTTAAAGAATTAACCCAAATGATGGCCCTCTTATGGTTAATTTGTTAATATCTTAAAAAATCCGTTGCTTAAATCCGGCCATTTTATGCCCTTTTGACAGATGATTTTACTATTTTTGTGGGTCGTTTTCAAAACGATGATATTTTTTATAAAAGAGAAAGAGCGAAATGAACGAAGGAGAAAGAATTATTAGAATAAACATTGAAGAGCAGATGAAATCTGCTTACATCGACTATTCAATGTCAGTAATTGTTTCGCGTGCATTACCCGATGTGCGCGATGGTTTTAAACCGGTACACCGCAGGGTACTCTACGGTATGTTTGATTTAGGAATACTTTCAAACCGGTCATATAAAAAATCCGCAAGAATTGTAGGTGAAGTTTTAGGTAAATACCATCCTCATGGAGATTCGTCCGTTTATTTTACCATGGTAAGGATGGCCCAGACATGGTCGCTGCGTTACCCGTTAGTTGACGGACAGGGAAACTTTGGATCGGTTGACGGTGACAGTCCCGCTGCAATGCGTTACACCGAGGCAAGAATGGCAAAAATAGCAGAAGAAACACTTGCTGACCTCGATAAAAACACAGTTGATTTTCAACCCAATTTTGATGAATCGTTAACAGAACCAACTGTTCTTCCGACACGAATTCCCCAACTCTTAATTAACGGTTCGTCGGGAATTGCCGTGGGGATGGCTACTAATATGCCACCGCACAATTTAACCGATTCAATTAACGCCATTATTGCCTACGTTAATGATATTGACATCACTATTGATGAACTGGTTGAAATAATTAAAGCCCCCGATTTTCCTACCGGTGGTATTATTTACGGCTACCAGGGTGTCAAAGATGCCTACGAAACAGGAAGAGGCCGAATTGTTGTCAGGGGCAAAGCCCATATCGAAAATGAAGGTGGAAGAGAAAAAATAGTAGTTACTGAAATTCCGTACCTGGTAAACAGGGCGGAAATGATACAAAAAACAGCCGATCTGGTTAACGAGAAAAAAATTGAAGGCATTTCAAATGTCAACGATGAATCGGGCAGGGACGGTATGCGAGTGGTTTACGACTTAAAAAGGGACGCAATGAGTAATGTGGTCCTGAATAAGTTGTATAAATATACCCAGTTGCAGAATTCATTTAGCGTGAATAACATTGCACTGGTGAACGGAAGACCTAAAATGCTCAATCTTAAAGATATAATTAAGCATTTTGTAAACCACAGACACGAGGTAGTTATCCGCCGGACAGAATATGAACTGGATCAGGCAAATAAACGTGCACATATTCTCGAAGGGCTCATTATTGCCAGCGACAATATCGATGAAGTTATCGCAATTATCCGTGGCTCATCAACACCCGACGAGGCAAGGGGAAAACTCATCGAACGTTTTGGACTTTCCGACCTTCAGGCGCGGGCAATTGTTGACATGAGGCTCCGCCAGTTAACTGGCCTTGAACAGGATAAACTCCGAAAAGAGTATGATGAAATTATGGAGCAGATTGAATATTACAAGAAAGTACTTGCCGATGTTGACCTGCGCATGGAAATTATAAAGGAAGAACTTGAAGAAATAAAAGCAAAGTTTGGAGACGAACGTCGTACTGAGTTGATTCCCAATGCTGAAGAGTTCAACCCCGAGGATTTCTATGCTGATGAAGACATGGTAATAACCATTTCTCACATGGGGTACATTAAACGCACACCGCTTTCCGATTTCCGCACACAGGGAAGGGGAGGAGTAGGTTCAAGAGCCGGAACCACCCGCGATGAAGACTTCCTTCAACACATCTTTATTGCCTCTATGCACAATACTTTGCTGTTGTTTACCAAGTCAGGGAAATGTTATTGGCTTAAAGTTTATGAGATTCCCGAGGGAACAAGAACCTCTCGCGGCCGGGCAATGCAAAATATACTGAATATAAGTTCCGAAGATAAAGTCCTTACCTATATCAGGGTTAAAACTCTTTCTGATGAAGAATTTATCAATACCAATTATATTTTGCTGGCAACTAAAAAAGGTGTCATCAAAAAAACAAAATTAGAGGCCTATTCACGACCTCGTCAAAATGGTGTCAATGCCATTTCCATTAGGGAAGGGGATGAACTGCTGGAAGCCCGGCTCACCAATGGCAATAGTGAAATAATGCTCGCCGGACGTTCAGGAAAAGCTATTCGCTTTCACGAATCGAAAGTACGGGCTATGGGCCGGACAGCTTCCGGAGTAAGAGGAATTACCCTTGCCGGCGAAAATGATGAAGTTATAGGAATGGTTTGTGTGCAAAACGGCAACGAAGATATTCTTGTAATTTCTGAAAACGGTTATGGAAAACGCTCTAAAATAGATGATTACAGAGTTACTAACCGGGGTGGAAAAGGTGTTAAAACAATTAACATTACTCCCAAAACCGGCGACCTTATCACTATAAAAAGTGTTTCTGACGATAACGATTTGATGATTATTACAGAACACAGTCTGACCATCAGGCTGGCTGTAAACTCTATTTCAATGTTGGGGCGCGCTACTCAGGGGGTACGATTGATAAACCTTAAAGAAGAAGATAGAATTGCATCAGTAGCAAGAGTGGTAAATGAAGCAAAAGAAGAAATCGGAGACGAAGGGATCGAAGGTGGAGACGGGGATATTGACACTTTGGATGAAGCTAAAAACAACAACGATAATTAATTAGAAAAAGAATAAATTAAAAGAAATTTAATTTGTAATTTGAATTAAACTATTATTCGTAATATTTTTGTGAAAATTAAATTTTAAAAATGAATAAAATGAAAAGAACAATTATTCTGTTGAACCTGGCAATTTTAATAGTACTGGCAAGCTGTTCGCCCAGGACAAAAGTTACCAGTTCTCAAAACCTGAAAGATACAGGAAAGTTAAAAGAAGCTGTTGAAACTATCGAACAAGCCATCGATCCGAACCAGGAAAAGGCTGACAAAACGTTGACCTGGCCAAAAACATGGGAGGTGAGAGGTGAAATTTATCAGGCCATTTACCAGTCGGAAGATGAAAGTGTTAATGAATTATCTGAAGATCCTTTAACTGAGGCTTTTGAATCGTATAAAAAAGCACTTGAACTGGATGAAAAGGATAGGTTTGCCAATAGTGTAAAAGTGAAACTCACATTGCTGACTAACGACCTTACCAACCAGGCAGTTGAAGCTTTTAACGAAGAGAATTACGAGAAAGCGTTGAAATCGTTTGAGCAAATTCTGGCAATTAATGAGATCGATGTAATTAAGCAAGATAATCCTGAAGTAGTTGATACCGTTATTATTTTTAATGCCGGTCTTGCTGCATATAATTCACAAAACTACGACAAAGCAGTTGAATATTACGAGGAAGCTGCCAAATATGGTTATAGTGGATCTCGCACATACAGCTTGATTGCTAATGCACATCAGTTAAATAACGATACTGTTGCAGCGCTTGATGCATTGCAGGAAGGTTTCGAAAAATACCCGAATGATAACAACATTCTGACTAGTATGATTCAGTTATATCTCGACATGGAGCAAACTGAAGAAGCAATGACCTATCTGGATATGGCAATTGAGCAAGACCCGAATAATGCTACTTTCCATTTTGCCCAGGGTACCTTGCATGAAAAAATTGAAAATAAGGAAGAGGCAATCGAATCATACGAAAAAGCGATTGAAATCGAACCGGATATGTTTAATGCCAATTACAATCTGGGAGCGCTATATTATAACGAAGGTGTAGAACAAATAGAAGTTGCCAATAATATTCCTACCAGCGAAAATGAACGCTATCAGGAAGAATTAGCCAAAGCCGACAAATGGTTTAAACTGGCACTTCCTTACATGGAAAAATGCCATGAGATTCAGCCAGATGATAACATGACAATGGAATCATTGAAGAATTTGTATTACCGTTTGAAAATGATGGATGAATACAATGAAATGCTCGAAAAATTAGGACAATCATAATTTTATAACTATAAGGAGAGACAATAAATCTCTCCTTTTTCAAAATATATTCTATTTAACTTAATATCAATTATAAGACAAACGTATTAATTTGTTTATTCCGGAGTTCTCCACAAATTACGCCCAGCTTTGCTGGTTTGCATAAAATCAGTTATCGTGGCTGATAAGTCCGATAACGTTAAAGATTTTATGTAAAAGTTTATTACTGATCTTAAGGAAAAATTTCTCAATAATAATTTTCAGCACTCACTTATCTTTCATTTATCTTTCATCTTTCATTTGCATTCGTTTAAACCAATACTACAGTTAAAAATTTTTAAACTATATTTCTCTCCCAGATTTAATTATTCAGAGTTACTATTCATAAAATTCATTCCACGCCATTCTAAGGAAGTTAAAACCTGATTGTTCATAACTTCTGTTTTCATCTACTGATTGATATAAACCCGTTGTATAATATTCGTTATTTTTGTCGTTAATAATATTTATAGTTGAAATTCGTTTTGTTTAAAATTAAAAGGAAATCTAAAATCTCATGTTGAAACTTTTATTGATCCAGGCAGATATTACCAATGAATTGGATACGCTGGCCACAGAACCTGAAGGAATTTCCACCAAGTTTATCGACCTTGCTTTAAAAGGCGGATGGATAATGGTTCCGATAATTTTGCTGTCGATTATCGCAGTATATATATTTTTCGACCGTTATTTTGCCATAAAAAAAGCAGGAAAGTTTGATACCCAGTTGCTGGAAAAAATTAAAATTTATATTACCAGTGGCAAAATTGATGAAGCAATATCAATTTGCCGTAACAATTCCAATCCGGCATCGCGTATGATCGAAAAAGGAATCAGTCGCATTGGAAGGCCGCTAACCGATGTAAACACAGCCATTGAAAACGTCGGGAATCTCGAGATTTCAAAACTTGAAAAAGGGCTTCCAGTGTTGGCATCAGTAGCTGGAGGTGCTCCCATGATTGGTTTCCTGGGAACTGTAATGGGTATGATTCAGGCATTTTATGATATGGCCAACGCAGGCAACAATATCGATGTAACGCTTTTATCTTCAGGTATTTATCAAGCAATGGTAACTACTGTTGCCGGACTTATCGTGGGTATTATTGCCTATTTTGCCTATAATATTCTGGTTACCAATGTAGAAAAAGTAATTTTCAAGATGGAAGCTACCACTTCCGAATTTATGGATTTATTGAACGAACCAGCATAAAAACGAATGATAATATGGCATTAAAACGAAGAAACAAGGTGAACTCAACATTCAGCATGTCATCAATGACTGATATTGTTTTTTTGTTATTGATTTTTTTCATGGTGACTTCTACGTTGGTGGCACCCAATGCGTTAAAGTTGTTACTTCCGCAAAGCAATAACCAAACCGCGGCAAAGCCTATTACAACAATATCAATAACAAAAGATGTTAAATATTACATTAATGATGATGGTGCATTAAAAAGTGTCTCTTTCCAGGAAATTGAACCATTTCTGCGTGAAAGATACGGCGTTGGGAACGACGATATTTACATTTCGTTGTATGCCGAAAAATCAGTTCCGTGGGACGAAGTGGTAAAAATTATGAACATTGCCCGCCGGAATAAGTATAAAATGATAGCAGCAACTGCACCGGAGAATTAAATGAGTTTTTATAAAAAACATAAAAAAGGTATTATTGGAACAATTATTTTTCATGTAATTGTTCTGCTATTGCTCATATTATTTGGTTTTTTTACGCCGCTTCCATTGCCGGGTGAAGAAGGCATCCTGGTTAATTTTGGCGACAGCGAGCAGGGCCTGGGCCAAATGGAACCCCGCCCGCAGCAAAGCCAGCCGGAACCGGCAGAACCTGTACAAGAACAGGAAGAAACAACTCCTCCACCCCCGCCGCCTGCAACAACTCCACCGGCAACCCAACCGGAGCAGGCCGAAGAGGAAGCAATGACACAGGATTACGAAGAAACAGCCGCTATTGATGCCGCGGAACAACGCAGACAGGAAGAAGAAGAAAGACAACAACGGATAGAAGAAGAGCGCCGCAGACAGCAGGAGCTGGAAGAACAGCGTCAACGCGAACAGGAAAGAGAAAGGCAGGCCGAAATTGAACGTCAGCAGCAGGAAGAGTTGGAAAGGCAACGTCAAGCCGAACTGGAACGCCAGCGTCAATTGGAAGCCGAACGCAAACGCAGGGAAGAAGAACAACGCCGGATAGAAGAAATTAATGCCCGGGCACAGGGTGCCTTTGGGGGCAGTGAAGAAGGAACAGAGGGTCAGGGTACCAGCGATAGCAAAAGCGAAGGGGCTACTTTCCCAGAGGGAAACCAGGGCGTACCCACCGGCGATGCCAATGCCGGGAACTACGGACCGGGAGGAAGTGGTTCGGGGGATCAGGGAACTGGTATTTCATACGATCTGCGTGGCCGCACTGCAAATTCACTGCCTAAACCCCGATACCCCGGAAACGACGAAGGTGTTGTGGTAGTGAAAGTTACAGTTGACAAATATGGTACTGTTACAGCTGCAGATCCCGGAGTAAGAGGAACAACCATTATGGATCAGAGTTTTTGGAACGAAGCGAAACAAGCCGCCTTAAAAGCCAAATTCAATACTGATGATGATGCTCCTGCATTTCAGCAGGGTACAATTTCTTACCGCTTTAGGCTTGATTAATTTAATTGCAAATTTCCAAAATCCTGTATTACTCCTCCCATAAAACCAAAAGTTTCTTCTATTTTTGGGGACGCAAATCTTTTAATGAATAAACCGAAAATTAAGGCATGAAAGCATCATCAATTTTAATTTTATTAGCTGCAGTATTATTTTCTGCTTGTGAACAATCCTCAACAACAACAAACAGCTTTTTGGAAGATCCCGCAGAACTGGTTAATCCGCTAATGGGTACCGATTCGGAGTTTAGTCTGAGTAACGGAAATACTTACCCCGCAATTGCACGTCCGTGGGGAATGAACTTCTGGGCACCGCAAACCAATACCATGGGCGATGGCTGGATGTACCAGTACGATGCATACAAATTGCGCGGTTTTAAACAAACGCATCAGCCAAGCCCCTGGATTAACGACTACGGTCAGTTTTCAGTTTTTGCTACCACCGGCAAACCTGTATTCAACGAAAAGGAACGAGCCAGCTGGTTCTCGCACAAAGCTGAAACTGTTAAACCTTACCATTACGAAGTTTATCTTGCTGATTATGACATAGAAACAGCTTTTACAGCAACCGACAGGGCGGCCATGTTTCAATTTAATTTCCCGGAAAACGACAGTTCACAAATCATTGTGGATGCTTTTGATGGCGGTTCATACATAAAGGTAATTCCGGAAGAAAATAAAGTTGTTGGCTACACAACTAAAAACAGCGGAGGAGTTCCGGCAAATTTCAAAAACTGGTTTGTGGTGCAATTCAGCAAGCCTTTTGAGACTTATTACACCACCGATAATAAAGAGCTTTATCAGAATAAAAATGAACAGGACGTTTACCATGCCGGAGCAATTCTTCAGTTCGAAACGCAGAGAGATGAAAAAATTCAGCTCAATATCGCATCTTCATTCATCAGTTTGGAGCAAGCTGAATTAAATCTGGAACGCGAAATTGGTTCAAAATCATTTGATGAATTACTTGTTGAAGGAAAAGAAGTTTGGAATAAAGAACTTGAAAAAATAAAAGTACAGACCAGTAATATCGATAATGCAAAAACCTTTTACAGCAGCCTGTACAGGGTTTTGTTGTTCCCTCGTAAGTTTTATGAATACAATGCCGATAATGAAATCGTTCATTACAGTCCTTACAACGGAGAAGTTTTGCCTGGTTACATGTTCACCGATAATGGTTTTTGGGACACATTCAGGGCGGTTTTCCCGTTTTTTACATTCATGTATCCTGAACTGAACAGCCAGATTATGCAGGGGCTGGTAAATACCTACAAAGAAAGTGGATGGTTGCCCGAGTGGGCCAGCCCGGGCCACCGCGATTGCATGATCGGTTCCAACTCGGCTTCGCTGATTGCCGATTCGTACCTGAAAGGAATTCGTGGGTACGATATTGAAATGCTTTACGAAGCCATTCTGAAAAATACCGAAGCTGAAGGTCCGGTTTCTTCTGTTGGCCGGCTTGGCGCCGAATATTACAACGAGCTCGGGTATATTCCATACGATGTTGGAATCAGGGAAAACACGGCACGCACCCTCGAGTACGGGTATGCCGATTATTGTATTGCAGAGCTTGCAAAAGTACTTGGAAAACCGGATGAAGAGATTGAAATGTTTGAAAAAAGGGCACAAAACTACCACAATGTTTTCGATCCGGAAACCAAACTGATGCGCGGAAAAAATGAGGATGGAACATTTCAGTCGCCTTTCAATCCGTATAAATGGGGCGATGCATTTACCGAAGGCAACAGCTGGCACTACACATGGAGTGTTTTTCATGACATAGAAGGCCTTGCTCAGCTTATGGGCGGACACGATGGTTTTGCTGCAATGCTCGACTCCGTTTTTGAAGTGCCTCCTGTTTTCGATAATTCATATTACGGATTTACAATTCACGAAATCAGGGAAATGCAAATTGTTAACATGGGGAATTATGCACATGGTAACCAACCGGTTCAGCACATGATTTACCTCTACAATTATGCCGGGCAGCCCTGGAAAACCCAGCAACACATCCGCGAGGTACTCACAAAACTTTATCAGCCAACACCTGACGGTTATTGTGGAGATGAAGATAACGGCCAAACTTCGGCCTGGCATGTTTTCTCGTCACTCGGATTTTACCCTGTTTGCCCCGGAAATCCTGAATATGTAATCGGTACTCCGCTATTTGAAAAAGTACAGATTGACTTGCCCGGCGGTAATACACTTACAATTGAAGCGCCGGGAGCCGACGAACATTTTTATATTCAGGATGCCAATTTTCAGGGGAAGCATTTAAATAAGTCGTATTTGACACACGATCAGCTGCTGGAAGGAGGAACTCTCGAATTTGAGATGGGTAATTCGCCACAAAAAAAATTATGGACCAAACCTGAAAGTTTTCCAACATCAGTGACAAAAATCAATGAATAATTTTACTGGTTTACTGTCATTTGTATAAAAAATACGAAATGGCATTTTTATCCAGGGAAAAATTATTCAGCAGGCAATGGTTTATTGACTATTCCCTCATTCTTTTCGGCTCAATTATTCTTGCGGCGGGATATGTATATTTTATTTCGCCACATAAAATTGTGCCCGGTGGGGTTTATGGGATTGCAATTGTTGTTCACTACATGACCGAAGGGGTGTTCCTTTTTTGGCCCGAAGGAATTCCCATAGGTCTTTTCGGACTTGTGCTAAACATTCCGCTCACCATTGCCGGAATTAAAATTTTAGGGCCTCGTTTTGGTGTAAAGACCATTGTTGGATTTGTTCTGGCCTCGTTTTTTATCGATTTTATTACCTGGCTCCGCCCCGATGGTTATGCCCCATTGGTTACTGATGTATTGCTTTCGTGTATTTTTGGCGGCGTGCTTATTGGAGTCGGGCTCGGACTGATTTTCAAGTCGAGAGCAACCTCCGGGGGATCCGATATTATTGCCATGATTATTGCAAAATATACGCAGCTACAACTGGGAAAACTAATGATTTATGTTGATTCAGTTATTGTATTGCTGGGGCTGGCGGTTTTTCAGGACTGGCATATCCCACTCTACTCGCTCATTGTAATTTACATTACCGGACGTGCTATCGATCTTATTCTCGAAGGCGCCGATTACAACAAAGCACTTTTAATTGTTTCCAATAAACACTTGGAAATTAAAAAGAAAATTTTGCAGGACCTGGAACGAGGCGGAACTCTCCTGAAAGGAGAAGGAATGTTTACCGGTGAGGAAAAACATATTATTTACACGGTGGTAAGCAGACGCGAAGTTGCCATTCTGGAAGAATACATCAGCAGAATTGACCCTGAGGCTTTTATTACCGTAATGGATGCCCGCGAAATTTTGGGCGAAGGATTTCAAAACCTCAGCAAAAAAATTGAAGCCAAATAGTGTTTTCACTATGCTAAGGTTTTGCTTTGTATTTCAAATTTGATAGTTTTCTCAATTCACATACAGATTTCGACTATTCGCCGGAAAAATTCTATAAAATTCTTAAAACAGAATTCAGAAAACATTAAATTTGGTAAATTTGGTGACGTTCAGAAAACATCAAAAAAGCCATGGTGAAACGCCCACATAAAATCTTTTAATCAAAAGAATAATTTATCAGGGAGTTTCATCTGTTATTAATACAAAAATATACAGATGAAAAAATTACTCATCTTTTTAATTATGATTTTTGCCGCCTGGTCATTAGCTGCCCAGTCAGTTGGGCTGGTGCTTAGCGGAGGGGGTGCCAAAGGTATTGCCCACATAGGCGTTATCCGCGTTTTAGAAGAAAACAACATTCCAATCGATTACATTTCAGGAACTTCAATCGGAGCCATTGTAGGGGGATTGTATGCAGCCGGTTATACACCCGATGAAATGGAGGAGCTTTTCCGTTCCGATGATTTTTATTTTTGGTCAACCGGCCGCATTCAGGAAGAATACAGGTATTATTTTACTCAACCTGAACCAGATCCTTCATGGCTTGAGTTAAGAATTGAAAAACAGGAAGATAAACTAAGGTTGTTGCCTCCAACAAGTATAATTCCGGAAGAACAAATGGATTTTGCATTTATGGAACTGATTGCCTCTACAAATGCTGCCTGCAAAAATAATTTCGACAGCCTGATGGTTCCCTTTTTTTGTGTTGCCACCGATGTTTACAATAACAAACCAGTTGTTTTAAGAAAAGGCGACCTTGGCGAAGCAATTCGGGCGTCGATGACTGTGCCATTGTATTTCAAACCTATCAAAATTAATGATACACTTTTATTTGACGGAGGAATGGTTAATAATTTTCCATATGATTTTATGCGGAAATTTCACAATCCTGATATTATAATTGGCCATAAAGTTGCCGATGATTCGAGAACTCCTGATTCGGACAATGTAATTGCGCAGATTGCCAACATGGTTATGCGCCCTACCAGTTACGAAATTCCTGAAGATAAGGGAATGCTTATGGAAACCAAATTCGAAAATGTTGGTCTTCTTGATTTTCAGAAATTTGAACTCATTAACAAAAAGGGAACAGAAACGGGAGAACAGTTCATAGACAGTATAAAACAGCGAATTGAGCGAAGAGTTATACCCACTGAATTAAAACGCAAAAGACAAAAATTCAATCTTCAAAAGCCGGAACTTTATTTTCAAAACATTCAGGTTGAGGGAGTTGAAGACCCCATGCAACGTAAGTTTATTATCCAGTCGATAAAACACCGCTACAATGTAGTTTCGCTAAGTTCTCTTAAAAAGGAATATTTTAAGCTGATTGCTGATGACCATTTGCGCTCAATCAGGCCAATTGCTCACTACAACAGGGAAACAGGTTATTTTGATTTGCACCTGAAAGTTGTACCCGAGAAAAAATTCAGAGTAAACATTGGGGGAAATATTTCCACAAAACCCATTAACCAGGGGTTTGCCAGTATTGATTACCGCACGTATCAGGGGCGGGCTTACACACTTAGCTCAAATATTTATTTCGGGCGGTTTTACAGTTCGTTCAAAGTTGGGGGGCGGATTGATTTTCCCACTTCCCTGCCCTTTTACCTGTCGGGATATTCAACACTTAACAGATGGGATTTTTTCTCTTCCAGTTCCGAGCCGTTTTTTGAAGACGTCAGGCCTCCGTATATAATTCAAAATGAATATAATTTCCGCACAGAAGCAGGGATACCGCTTGGGCTTCATTCAAAATTATATGCCAATGCCATTTTTGTCAATTCAGACGATGAATATTACCAGATAGAAAAATTCAGAAAAGAAGATGAACCTGATAAAACAAAGTTTAACGCTTTTGTTTCCAGGGTGGGGCTTGAAAACAATTCACTAAATTATAAACAGTTTGCCACCGAAGGGGAATTCAACTGCATATCGTTAAATTATATTTCAGGAAAGGAGAGCCACGAACCAGGCACCACCTCTGAAACCTTATTCACAAGCAGTCAGTACCACAGCTATTTTGTTGGGAAAGCATCCTCATTGAAGTACTGGGATATTGGAAACAAAATTACAATTGGCACGCAGGCAGAGGCCGTATTTAGCAATAAGAAACATTTTCAAAATTACCGTTCAACACTTTTGGCTGCTCCGGGTTACTACCCCACCTCAAACAGTAAAACCAGGTTCATTGAAAATTTCCATGCCAACAATTACCTCGCCGGAGGTGTGAAATTACTCTACCATTTCACATCCTCGCTTCACTTGCGGGTAGAGGGCCATGGATTTGTCCCCCTGAAAGAAGAACAGAAGAATGATGACCTGACAGCTTTTAACAATTCGAAAATTTTCAACAATTATTATTTACAGGGAATGGCTGCCATGGTTTATCATACAGGGCTTGGCCCCATTAGTTTGTCGTTTAATTATTACGAAAAACCAAATACGAAATTTTACCTGTCGCTGAATTTCGGATATACCATTTTTAACAAACGCGGGTTATAATTACTTTTCCACACGCGGCAGTTCATCTGGCAGGATAAATGAAATTTCAACAATTCCGCAAAACTTTCCCTGCTCTGTCCAGGGCGTTTGCAAAACCATCTTTTCAATACCGTTTTCACTTGTGGTGTACATATTTTTCTGTGGTTTTTCGAGCATTTCCCTTAGCCTTGTTTTTGATGGTTCGGGATGACAATCGAGCAGATTTTTGCCTACCAGCGTTTTTCCTCCATATTTTGAAAACTGGGCAATTGATTTTTGATTCATGTAAATAATTATTCCTTCGGTATCACAAACCGTTATGGCGCCATCAAATTCATCTGTCCAGTTGGGAATAAAATCAGTTGCTGTCATTTTTTTCGGTAACATTTTACCCAGTCGGTTTCGAAACGAACAGGAAGTTTTGAACCAGGAACATCAAAAACAACCAGACTGAACATATTAATATGCATTTTGAAATTAACCAGTGAGTTGTTCATTTGTAAGACCTCGGTATCATTGATTTTCCATGTAAGTGTTGAGCCGGATTTTACGATGGTGAAAATATACCATTTGTTCTTTTTCAGATTTGAAATATCGATACCTTCCACATTTATCTTTCCGTTTTCGCTGCTGCTGGCAATTCCCAGGCGGTTTTTTGTTCCCATTTCAAGTAAGTTAATCCGTGGTGAACTTTTTTTGCCCTGCAATAAAAATGAGCTGACCACTTCTTTTACCGGATTAAATTTAATTTTGGCTTCAAAAATACCGTCTTCCTGCCAGAAACTTTTCCCGGAAGAAACGATACCGGATGTAAAATCGAATTCAGTGGGGACAAAACCAGCCGGCATCTGCCATACCAATCCATCTGATTTTTCGCGGCGGGTTTCAATTACCAGCTTGTTGCTGACTTCCACATTTTTGCCTTCGGTAAAAACCTGTAAATCGCCCGGCATGGAATAATTGCCACCGGGTAATCCTTCAGCCCACAACGATTTCACCGACCATTTTTGTTCATCCAGTTTTCCACTGGTGAAATTATCCTCAAAACTCACCTCCCACTCTTTAAAAAAGCTGAATGCATCTGAATCTTTGTATTTGAAATACTTAACCAGGTGGGGCATTTTTTTCATTTCGAGGTACTGCTGCTCTTTGGCAAAATCATCCGTTTTTTCCCACTTTTTATCGTCTTCAAGGTACGCTTTCCGCTCCTTAAATTCTTCGGAAGTAACAACGGCATCAAGCTCCAGAAAGCGTTTTAAATCCATGGAGTCTCTAACATCGTAGTAATTTTTGAGTGCTGCCGATTTTTCAAACTTCAGGAAAAATTTCACATCGCTGTCAGCGGCAAGTTCTTTAAAGCGTTTGTATTTTTTATAAGCTTCGGTTTTTTCAAACTTTTTCTTGTCCTTCAGGTATTCAACACGTTTTTGAAAAGCGTCACTCTCAACTTCTTTTTTTAACTCATATAACCTTTTAAGATTATAGCTGTCAGCAGTTTCATGATATAATTTCAACTTTTTAGAATGTTCGAATTTCAGGTAAGATTTAATCTCCGAATCCTTTTTAAGCTTTTTAATTTCTTCATGTTTTTGTTTTTCGCTGTCAGGCAGGTTTTTCAGTTCAAAATACCTTTTCAGCTTTTCCGACTCATAAAACGAATTGTGCTGGTCCAGTTGTTTCGAACCATGTAATTCGAAATAGGCTTTTATGCCGGGCAGTTTCTGCAATTTGTTGTACTCCTTCAGTTTTCGCTGTTCGGTTGAATTTCTAAAAACTTCAAGCGCAACTTCGTCTTTTTCTTTTTTATATTCCCCCTTTTCAATAAAGTCGAGTAACAACCGGTATTCTTTTATTTTATCAGATTCTTTTAACGACTGAAATCGCCTGAAATCCTCAGAATCTTTAACATAGAAATAGTTTTTAAACGATTTGGAGTTCTTCAGTTTTTCATATTCGTGAAGTTGGTTTTGCTCTTTGCTGTTTTTAAAATGAAGCGCCTGAATTTCAGCTTTGCGCTTTTTGAATTCATCAGATTCAATGAATTTTTTAAGTTCGATGAAATCGGATAATTCTTTCGAATCAGCAACTTTATTAAATTCTGTGTAATCGTTATACAACAATTCACGCTGCATTTCAATTTTTTCAACGGGTTTTATTTTACCCAGAAGCTGAAGGGAAAATATTTTAAAAGACATGGGCCGGTTTTTATTGTTTATTTGTTCAAAAATAGAAATTAAAAGAAACATTCAGCTGAAAGTTTTAAACAATTTGGGCTGATTAAAAGAAAAATACCAGATTTAACTGTTTATATGTTTTCAGATGAACCATTGGCTGAGAACCTTATTTTAAATAATTTTATCTGCTCAAAATAACTAAAATGATTGAAGCGTCTGAACTTATATTAAACAATGACGGATCGGTTTTTCATTTGCACCTGAAACCTGAAAATCTTGCTGATCAGATTATTCTGGTAGGTGACCAGGCACGGGTAGAAACCATTTCCAGGTTTTTCGACAAGATAGATTTTTCCACTCAAAATCGTGAATTTAAAACAGTTACAGGTTGGTACGGCAACAAAAGAATGAGTGTTCTCTCCACCGGAATTGGAACCGATAATATAGATATTGTACTTAATGAACTGGATGCGCTGGCAAATATTGATTTTGAAAAAAGGGAGATAAAAACGGATAAAAGATCGCTGGACATTTTGCGGATTGGTACTTCCGGCGGCCTGCAATCCAATTTACCGGTGAATTCGTTTGTGGTTTCCCAAAAATCAATTGGATTTGATGGAATGCTTGCTTTTTATGCCAATCACGAAAGCTATTGCGATCGCTCTTTCGAAAAGGCATTCAGGCAGTTTACCGGTTGGAAAAACGCGCTCCCCTCCCCTTACGTGGTAGATGCTTCAGAAGTTTTGCTCTCAAAATTTGACACCCCTGAGTTTAAAAAAGGCGTAACTATCTCGGCCCCGGGTTTTTATGGTCCGCAAGGCAGAATTTTACGATTAGGTTTGGCCATGCCCGAATTAAACCGGATGATTGAGCAATTTTCCTACAATGATTTGAAAATAAGCAATTTTGAAATGGAAAGTTCGGCCATTTATGGTCTTTCAAAAATGCTGGGACATCACGCGTTAACTATATGTTTGATTATTGCAAACAGGGTTACGCGCGAGGCCAACGAAAATTACCGCGATGAAATGAAAAAATTGATAAAAAAGGTACTCGATGGCTTAACAAACTAAACTTTATGGAAAAAAAGAGGCTGAATGCTTTAATCAATTTACTGGACGACCCTGACCAAATGATTTATGAGGCAGCTGAAAAAGAGCTACTTAAAGAAAACAACAGTATTATTTCCGAACTGGAAGAAAAATGGGAATCCAGTTTTGATGAAGTATATCAGGAGCGCATTGAAAACCTGATTCAGGGTTTGCAGTTCAGGGAAACCAAGAAGCTGATAAACAAGTGGATTCATTCTGAAAATAATGATTTACTTGAAGGGTGCCTTGCAGTTGATCGTTTTCAGTATCCCGACATTAACTTACTGGGCATTTATAAGAAAATTGAAAAAATTGAAAAAACAATATGGCTGGAGCTGAATAATTCACTTACACTGCTTGAAAAAACCACCATTATCAACCACTTTATTTTCAATATTAATGGTTTTTCCGTCAATCATAACAACCTGTTTTCTCCTCAAAACTGCTTTTTGAATCAGATGCTCGACACCAAAAACGGCAACCCGGTTTCTATCGGGATTTTCTATACATTAATTGCCCGAAAGCTGGGATTATCAGCTCATTTTGCCGATTTTCCGAGAAATCCGTTGGTGGCCATTGTTGATCGCGAACTGGCCAAAAAAGTGCATGGGGACGACACAAAAACCAACGTGCTTTTTTATATTAATCCGGCAAATAAAGGCTCTATTACCAGCCGCAAGGAAATTGATTATCACCTGAAGAAAAACAATTACAGCCCGACGGAATTTTTTGCCGAGCCGAAACATGATTTGTTCTTTATTCGACGTTTACTGGAGTCGCTTCTGGAATCTTATCAGTCAGTTGGATACACCGAAAAAATGGAAAAAATCCGGGAACTCATCTATCTGTTCCCGGAATAACCAATCATACCAAAATATTTTTGCAGTAATTCACGCACTTTATTATTTCTTTTTGCGCATCAGAATTAGCGGGAACATTGTATTCCAGCTCAATATCGCAGTAAATGGGCCATTTGTTTTTCTGTATCAGCTTCAAAATTTCATCAATGGGCGTATCGCCTTCTCCCCAGGGCATATTTGTATTGGCAGGGTTGGCATTTTTTCCGGTTTTGTCTTTCAGATGAATGCTGAAAATCCGGTCGTGTAACTTTTCAATTAATTCGTTCGGGTGTTTTCCCGTTGCCCCGAAATAATGGCCGGCATCAAAATTCAGCATGTTTTTGGGTGAATAGGCTAAAAATTCATCAAAATTAAAACCGGGTTCTCCTGGCTGGGCGTGATTGTGGTAAATGGCGTACATGTTATGCTTTTCGGCAAATTTTCCTAACCGCTTGCAGGCGTCGTGCCCAA
This sequence comes from Bacteroidota bacterium, assembly GCA_051747885.1. Classification (GTDB taxonomy): domain Bacteria; phylum Bacteroidota; class Bacteroidia; order Bacteroidales; family Prolixibacteraceae; genus Tangfeifania. The sequence continues at coordinate 23,866 of JBNJGR010000016.1, forward strand.
TTTCGTTGGTAATTCCTTTGGCACCCAAAGCTTTGGCGGCTTTAAAGGCATAATTGGTTTCTTCATCGCTCCAGTTGGCCGGCGAAAACTTCACAATATGAATATTCACTCCGGCTTTCTTATACAACTTTCGTAACTCTTTATACTTTTTCATGGAAACCGACAAGCGCCATTCGCGCTGTTTTTCAGCAGTTGCTTCAGCTTTTTTCCGATACTCATCACGCTCTTCATCAGAAAGCTGAGCGTTCCGCGGTGGTCGTGGCGGCATTGACGGAATTCCGGCATACTCTTCGACCACATTACCCATCAATTCGATGGAACTGATGCCTGCTTCAACACAATAATTAAGAATATCTTCTGCAGAACCGGGCATGCTGCGCCAGCTGTAAGTGATTGCTCCAATTTGAACGCCGCCAAAATTTGAATCAGGCTTGCTTTTCATCAGCGAATTGCCGTAACTGAGCGGTGTAAAAGCCATTGCTGCCGTTGCCGCTGCTGTAGTACCAATAAATTTACGGCGTGAAAGGCTTTTGTTTTTGTCATTTTTGTTCATAATCGAATATTTAGTTGATTTAAGTAGAAGTAGCTTTAAAAATAGAAAATTAAATTGTAATGACTTTAATAATTATGAATAACAAATCCTCACACCCTCATTTTATTGAGAGTTGCGCAAGTTATTCATTGATTTTTTCTTCAACAATTCGTAAAATTTCTTTCTCCTTTTTTCTTGCATTTTCAAGTAATTCATCCGCTTTTTTCATTGTTTTTGTCAGCCAGATTTTATCCTCGTACCCGGCAGCATTAATTTTAACATTGAGCAAAGCTCCTTCAACGGCAGTGCGAGCACAAAGCGCTCCAACACCGGCATCCGACACTGAATTTGGATTGCCGGTTTCAGCCATCGCCTGCATAACTTCCATCGAATCATGCGCCAGCTGCATCACTTTCAACGGCACTTCAATGGCGTTTTTTGTAGCTTGCTGAATGGCTATCTGCCGTTCCGCTTTTTCCTCTTCGCTCGATTTAGGCATGCCAAATGCTGCCATAATTTTATTGAAGGCTTCCGTATCTTCGTCCACACATTTCAGCAGCGCATCGTGGTATTCTTTTCCTTTTTCAGCCCGGTTGGAGAATTCTTCCCAGCGATCGTCCCAGCCACGTTTGTGTGCCGAGAGGTTGGCAACCATTGTCCCCAGTGCAGCACCCAGTGCTCCCACATACGCCGAAATAGAACCACCCCCGGGAGCCGGAGATTCGGATGCCGTATTGAACATGAAATCAGCCAACGTTTTATCCTTCAGTTTTTCGGTCGAATCATCAGCAATCATGTATTCAATGATTTTCTTTTTCGGATTGAATGGTTTCAGCTCGTCGAGCCCCAGCGATTTAATGGCAATTTTGATGATTTCATCGTCAGAAATTCCGGTGGAACGCTGCTGTTTGCGCAGGAAATATTTTCCGGCTTCGAGCATGGCCTGCAATGGAACCAAACCTACCAGTTCAGAGCCGGTAACGCGAATGCCCCGCTCACGCGCTTTCTCAGAAATTTCATCAAAAGCTACATGAATGGGCGTTACGGTAATGTCGGTCAGGTTGATGGAGATTTGT
>JBNJGR010000017.1:0-24565 GCA_051747885.1 Bacteroidota bacterium
TATTCATAGACAAGTCGAATATGATGATCAATTCAGCTGTGCTCCACGGTACCGACGGGAATTTATACGGTATTGAAGTTACCCAAATGGATATTGACATCGATTTACCTGATAACTATTTCGTTTTCAATACCGATAATTACGCTGATATTGAAATAATTGACTTTCGTTAAAAATTATATTTTTCTATTTCCGGGGAATTATTTTATCAACTGTTGATATTTCTATAAACGAAGCTCCGCAGTCTTCTCCAAATCGTCCACCAACATAAATAACCAAATCGTCGGACGTTATTGTATTATCGGCAACCATTGTTTTAAAAGCTGCTTTTTGAATTTTCATTTTGTCCTTTTTTATTTCAAGAAAAGAAGGACTGATGCCGAATGAAAGTGCAAGTTCGCGTACAACCCGTTGCGAATGGCATTTGGCATAAACCGGAATGTCGGAACGGTAAGCAGCAAGATACCTGGCAGTTTTTCCGGTAGTTGTTGAGGTTATAATTGCTTTTGGCCCGAGCTCTTTGGCTGTTCTTATGGCAGAATGGGCAAGGTAGGCAGGTATTTCTTTTTTTGTTGGCGGAATAATTACATCGTAGCGTTTATCGCGGTCGGGTTCTACCTCCAAAGCAACCCGCACCATTGTTTTTACCGACTCCACAGGATATTTACCCATTGCTGTTTCACCGCTTAGCATAATGGCGTCGGCACGTGAATAAACAGCACTGGCTACATCGTTAATCTCGGCTCGTGTAGGGCGCGGATTTTCAATCATGCTGTGCAGCATTTGGGTGGCAATTATTACCGGCTTCTTCTGTACAATTGCCTTACGAATCAGGTTTCGCTGGACAGTTGGAATTTTCTCAGCCGGAAGTTCAATCCCCAGGTCGCCACGGGCAACCATAATCCCGTAAGAGTTTTCCAGTATTTCGTCAATTTTTTCAACCCCTTCAAGGTTTTCAATTTTGGAAATTATTTTTATCGGGCTGTTAATGCTGTCAAGAAATTTCTGAACTTCAGAAATATCTTCCTTATTTCTTACAAATGAGTGAGCAATAAAATCAATTTCGTTTTCTTCCGCAAATCGGATGAATTCTTTATCCCGGTCGGAAAGCGATGGCAAATGAGTTACAACACCCGGAATATTTACACTTTTATTGTTTTTAATTCTACCATTATTGTTCACCCGGCAAAAAAGTACATCCTTCTTTTTTTCTTCCACGGTCATCTCAATATCGCCGTCATCGAAAAGTATCCGGTCGCCCGGTTTGCAGTCCTCGGCAAAGTTGGGGTAGTTGACACAAACATTTTCGTGTTCGCCGTTAATTTCCTTGTACGAAATGGCAATTATCTGCCCTTCGGTTACATCAATTTCTGACTGCAGGCTGCAGGTTCTGATTTCAGGGCCTTTGGTGTCAATCAGAATGGCTATTTTATCTGAAACTGCCTTGATGTTCTTTACCATTTCTTTTCCCGACTCGGGAGTAATGTGGGCGGTGTTGATGCGGGCAACGTTCATTCCCGCTTCAAAAAGCGACTGAATAAACTCTTTTTCGCATCGTTTGTCGGATATTGTTGCTACAATTTTCGTTTGTCTCATTTTTCAGTTAATTTAAAGAAAACGCAAAAGTATGGCCTTTTCTGTATAAATTTAAGGAAACCTTCCCAATGCACCGCAATATTAAGAATTGAATAACCCGGTAATTTTCACAAAAAACTTTGTATGGCCAGTTTGTAAGAACCAAGGCCGAAACCCATGATGCATCCTTTGCAAACAGGCCCGATAATTGATTTATGTCTGAAATCCTCACGCGACAGCGTGTTGGAAATGTGAACCTCAACGGTTGGAACAGGAACTGCGGCAATGGCATCGCGAATGGCTACCGAAGTATGTGTATATGCCCCGGCGTTAATGATAATACCGTCAAAAGAAAAGCCATGCTCATGGATTTTGTCGATAATCTCTCCTTCGATATTTGATTGAAAATAAGTTAAATCCAGCTCAGGAAATTGAGTTCTCAATTCTTTAAAATAGGTCTCGAAATTCTCCGAACCGTATATGCTTTTTTCGCGCTTTCCTAACAAATTTAAATTGGGTCCGTTAATAATCAATAAATTCATTATATTTCGTTTTTAATATTTTTTGTAGTAACTTTATAGTTAATTAAACGTATCTAAAAGCATTATTATCTGGATATTATTGATTGAACGAAGTTAGTATTAAAAATTTTTAAATCTAACGATTTAAAAGTAAAATATGAAAGTTATGAAATGGGAAGACAGCAAAAAAGGGTATGAAAATTACCTTAAATTAGAAAAATCACTTTCGCAAAATTCAGTTGCGGCTTATATTAACGATATTAATAAACTGGTTGATTTTTTGGAAACAAATCAAAAGCGGGTAACTCCTGAGCGTGTTAAGCTGCTGCATTTAAAAAGTTTTGTGGAATGGCTCAACGAAAAGGGAGTTAGTCCGAGGACGCAGGCGCGTACTATTTCGGGCATCAAATCATTTTACAAATATTTACTGATAGAAGGAAAAATATCGAGCGACCCGACAGCTTTACTTGAATCGCCCAAAATTGGCCGGAAATTACCTGATATTTTATCGATGGAGGAAATTGATACCCTGATTGATGCCATTGACCTGGAAAAACCCGAAGGGCAGCGCAATAAAGCTATGCTCGAAACACTTTACAGTTGCGGGTTGCGGGTTTCTGAGCTGGTTAACCTGAAATTAACAAACTTGTTTTTCGACCAGGGGTTCATAAAAATTGAAGGAAAAGCCGACAAAGAAAGGCTGGTGCCTGTGAGTAACAGAGCCATCGAAGAAATCAATAAATACATGAATGGTTACCGTAACAAACTGAAAATTCACAAAGACAGTGAAAATATATTGTTTTTGAACCGTAGAGGGAAAAAGCTGAGCCGGGTAATGGTATTTACCATAATTAAAAATCTTTCGGAGAAAATTAATCTTAATAAAAAAATCAGTCCCCACACTTTCAGGCATTCATTTGCCACACACCTTATAAACGGCGGGGCTGATTTAAGAGCTGTTCAGGAAATGCTGGGACACGAATCTATATTAACTACCGAAATTTACACCCATCTCGATCGTGATTATTTGAAAGATACCATTCATCAGTATCATCCAAGATCCTAATTGATTTACATGTCATATTATTAAGGTGTTCGTGAAAAGGACACCTTTTTTTGTGAAAAATTTAAATTGAGGCCATTATGATTACATTGTTAAGATAATGTTTAATTGGTCTGTAAAACGTGGCAAATGGACTGTTTTATCCGGCCTAAGCAGAAAAAAAAGTTATTTTTGTTTCACGGATAAAGGTAGAATATCAAGTTTTAAAAAGTTAATTATTAGGTAGTTATGAAAAATTTAGATTTATTGAAGTACGGAATTAATAACGTACAGAAAATTGTTTACAACCCATCTTACGAACAACTCTTTGAGGAAGAAACCAGACCCGATCTGGAAGGTTTTGAAAAAGGGCAGGTTACTGAACTGGGAGCTGTAAATGTAATGACAGGTGAATTCACCGGACGTTCGCCAAAGGACAAATACATTGTTAAAGACAACACAACAAAGGACACTATCTGGTGGACTTCACCGGAATCTCCCAACGACAATAAACCTGTTTCTCCCGAGGTATGGAATGAGCTCAAAGCAAACACAGTTAAACAACTTTCAGGAAAAAGATTATTTGTTGTTGATTGCTTTGTTGGTGCAAATGAAGATTCACGAATGAAAATTCGTTTCATTATGGAAGTGGCCTGGCAGGCACATTTTGTGAAAAATATGTTTATCCGCCCAACTGAGGAGGAATTAGAAAACTTTGAGCCAGACTTTGTTTCTTTAAACGGGGCAAAGACAGTAAATGAAAAATGGAAAGAACACGGTTTAAACTCAGAGGTTTATACTGTTTTCAACCTTACTGAGAAAATGCACGTTCTTGGTGGCTCATGGTATGGTGGCGAAATGAAAAAAGGTATGTTTGCCATGATGAACTACTACCTGCCGCTTAACGGAATGGCTTCAATGCACTGCTCTGCGAACAAAGGGAAAGAAGGCGATGTGGCTATCTTCTTCGGCCTGTCAGGTACAGGTAAAACAACCCTTTCAACTGATCCGAAACGTGAACTGATTGGCGACGATGAGCACGGCTGGGACGATGACGGTGTTTTCAACTTCGAAGGCGGATGTTATGCAAAAACCATCAACCTCGATCCGGAAGCTGAACCCGATATTTACAATGCTATTAAACGTGACGCATTGCTCGAAAACGTAACTGTTGATGAAAATGGTAAAATTGATTTCAGCGACGGTTCTGTAACACAAAATACACGAGTGTCGTACCCAATTTACCATATCGACAATATTGTAAAACCTGTTTCCAAAGCCGGACATGCCAACAAGGTGATTTTTCTGACAGCTGATGCATTTGGTGTTATGCCTCCGGTATCAAAATTAACTCCGGAGCAGACAAAATACCACTTCCTTTCAGGGTTTACTGCAAAACTTGCAGGAACTGAGCGTGGTGTAACCGCCCCGCAACCTACATTCTCGGCTTGTTTTGGCGCTGCATTTCTTTCGCTCCATCCAACCAAATACGGACATGAGCTGGTGAAAAAAATGGAAGAACACGATACTGAGGCGTACCTTGTGAATACAGGCTGGAACGGAACAGGTAAACGTATCTCTATTAAAGATACCCGCGCAATTATCGATGCAATTCTGGATGGTTCAATTGAAAAAGCTGAAACCAAAACAATTTCGGTTTTCAATCTTGATGTTCCAACGGCACTGCACGATGTTGATCCTAACATTCTCGATCCACGCGATACATACAGCGATTCGAAAGAATGGGAAGAAAAAGCAAAAGACCTTGCCAGCCGCTTTATCAAAAACTTTGAAAAATATACTGATAACGAAGAAGGAAAAGCATTGGTTGCCGCCGGTCCGCAATTAGACTAATTATTACACAGTCAATTATAATAAAACCTTTCGTCAACCGGCGAAAGGTTTTTTTTGCTTTAAAGTGGATGTGTTATTCCGAGAAATTATACAATTTTTATTGGGAATAATGATACGATGACAATAAATTTTCAAAATTCAAATCACAACTCACAAATATATTAACCACACTTTAAATTTCCAAAATATCTACTTATTTCGAATTTTGATTTTTGTCATTTGGTTTTTTGCTTACATACAACACGTTACAAAAATCTGTCATTGGAAGCAAAGTACTTCTTAAAAATAATTACCGGTCATCCCAGGTTTCCTCCAGTTCCCTGATAATTTTTGAAGCCGTATCTGCAATATTGTAAATAATGCGTAAGTTTTGTTTTTTTAAGCCTGAACCGGTTGAAACAATTTGTTTTTGAAGATCCAGCAGAAGGGGAGAAAGATCATCCGAAATTTGCTGCTCCCGGTTAAGCAAATAGTTGCCTGCTTTGTTCAATACCTCAGTTACTTGACGGGAAATTTCCGTTAAATTTTCAATTACCACCAGATTGCTTTCCCTGTGAGCCCCCAACGCCGAAATATGCGACAACAAAGCATGATTGAGAAAAGTAAGGGTAAATGCATGCTGCATAAGTTTTTGTTTGCTTTTAGGTTCCTGTCGCATACTGTTCCAGGCCTGTGCCAGATCATTATCAGCCAGGTGGGCATCCCGGCGTGCAATCCGGTAGGCAAGGTCGTCAGTGCTGATTTTTTCATATTCGGTTACAACAGCCTGAAGGTAGCCCATATTTTTTTGCAGTGCTTTCGAAATTAATTCCGGCATCCGGCGATATTGCCAACCAGGCCATAAAAAACGAATGGTAATAAATGAAAGCAATGCGCCCAGTAATGTATCGATTAACCGGGGTATCATAATATTAATACCTCCGTCTTTGGCAATAATATTGAAAGCAAAAATAACAAAGGTGGTAATGAAAATTACCGCAATTGAGTATCGTTTGTGCAGCCAGTAAAAAAAGGCTATTGAAGAAACGAGCATCAGTATAACCTGTGCGGCGGTGTTGGTGAAAGCCTGTAAAAGCAATGCACCCAGGACCACGCCGGTAGCTGTTCCCAGCACCCGTTGAAATAAGCGGCGCCGGGTGTCGCTGTAAGTAATCTGGCTTACAAACAAACTGGTTAACATTACCCAGGCCCCTTTATCGAGGTGAAACGTTTTTAACAATATGTAACCTATCAAAAAACTCAGGCTTAGTCGCAGTGCATAACGCATTCGCGGATGTTTGAGTGAAAGAAGTTTGCGTAACTTCTCCAACGGACGCTCTCTGTCTTTCCTCAATTTTGGAATTGAAGTGCCTTCTTCCTGATCATCCAGATTTTTAAGTGATAAGTGTGAGCGGTGCAAATTATGGTGAAGCAAAATAAGCGGTTGTGTCCTGTTGGGATCTAACTTTTGCAGTTTATCTTCCAGTGCCTGTGAGATCCATTCCAGTGCCAGCGGATGATGGTAGTGCACACCCGTGAGCATACTTTCTGCTAACTGTCTGGTGGCATGTGCCAACTGTCGAAGCATTTCGCCAAAACCTTCCATAACCTCCAGGCTTTCTTCGGTGTCGCTCAGTTTATCGTGGCGTTCATGACTGGAGGCAGCCCTTTCGTGCAGGCTTTGCAAAAGCATAAATCGTTGCAGGTATGGCCGCAACTTTTCCTGATCTTTTAGCTCTCTGCCATAATTATTCAATACTGTTAAATTTTTTTCGAGAGCGTTTACCACTGTGATATTTAAAAGTGACAAGTCTTTGTTAAGAGCAGCCTGCTCTTGTTTTTTGCTTGGAAAAAGCAATGCTTTTTTTTCAAGATAACCAGACAAAGCCCTGAAACCGGTGGCCATTTGTTTATCGAGCAGACGCCAGGGATTCAGGAATAAAAAAAGTAAAGTCAGGCTTCCGTGAAACAGAGCTCCCAGTGGAAGTAGCACTGCCTGCCAGTACCAGGCAGGACTGATTTCGATACCCAGCATTGCATATATTCCAATCAGAACCGTGCCAAAGGTAATGGCGCGGTACCGTTCGTCAATTCCTCCCAACAGGATAAAAACGATAGTAGAAAGCACAAAACCTGTTCCCAGCCAAATGGGATAATTGTATAAAAGACCAACAGCAAAACTTGAAATAAAAAAACTGAGTATTGTTATTGCCAGTGCCTTAACACGGCCTTTAGGATGGTCGTCGGTTTCAGAAAGTACACCGGCCAGTGCGCCCAAAGCCAGTGTTACACCGTAGAAAGGCAATCCTGAAATAATAAAAGGAATGGATAAAACACCCATTGAAAAAGTTGCCCGCAAGGCAAATACACGGTCGGGATAACGCCAGAAAATTTGCTGAAATTGTTGGTAGCTTTGTTGCAAAACACGTTTATTAACTTGGCTCATGCAGGCTGCTTATATTTATTTTTGCAAAATTAATGAATGGAGTTTAATTCTGCTTGTTTTTAACTTATCCTGTGATTTCTTTTAATGTAGATTCTATATCAGGATATCTGAATTCAAAATTTTGCTTTTCAAGTTCCCCTGGAATCACCACCGGGCTTTCAGTGAGTAATGTTGCTGCTTTCCCGTAAACAATTCGCAGGGCAAATTCCGGAACAGGTATTATCGCCGGGCGTTTCAAAACTCTGGCCATGGCTTTTGTAAACTCTTTGTTGGTAATTTTTTGAGGGGCAGCCAGATTGTAAATTCCGTCCCGCCCAGGTTGATCAAGCGCCCATGCAAAAGCACGCGCCACATCATTTTCATGTACAAAAGGAAAAGGTTGTTTGCCGTTGCCAATTTTTCCACCAAGGCCAAGTTTAAAGGGCAGCAACAGTTTTTTAATGGTTTGCGCCTCTCTGCCCAGTACCACCCCAAGTCTGAAAATAGTAAGTTCAACATTTTCCGGGAGACCATTCCAGGCATTTTCCCAGGCTTTGACAACTGTTCCCACAAATCCTTCATCGAAATCAGAACTCTTCTCATCATGTGTTTTGTTCATGGAATAGATATGAACAGCTGATGCCGAAATTACTTTTTGCGGTCGTTCGTCTTCTTTCATTTTCTGAAATGCTTTTACCAGGTTCTGAGTGGTTTTAACACGGCTGTCGTAAATTACCTGTTTGTTGTGGTTGGTCCAGCGTTGTAAAATGGGAGCCCCGGCAAGGTTAATCAAAACCTGTGTTCCGCTCAGTTGCTCAGTAAGTTCAGCGGTTGGGCCATACAAAAAACTGCGTTTTAGTGGCATAACCTGATGCCCGTTTTTTATCAATTCTTTTCTAATTACCTCTCCTAAATAACCGGAGGAACCTGTCATTTTTATTTGCATAGTTTTTAAGTATATCTGTTTCAAATCTAATGAATTATGATTTGATATAAATCATTTTTAAGATTAATTTTTAGGGAAACAATTTTTTAATATTGGAAGTTAGGCTAAAACTAATCCTGAAACCTCAGGTTTTGTTATTTTTACAGTTTCAATGAGCTATACATTACATATAATGGCACGTTTCCACCGCTGGCGGAAAAGGAACATGAGTGAGCGTAGCTTTATTACAGCCATGAGCATTCTTGTTGGGCTGTTTTCCGGCCTTGCGGCTGTGGTACTTAAAAACTCGGTTCATTATACACAGTTACTTGTAAACACTTTAACATCAACCGATGTGCCGAATTACATCTATTTTGCACTTCCGCTGATTGGAATCTCCTTAACCGTTTTGGTCATTAAATTTGTTGTCAGGCAAAACGTGCGGCATGGTATTCCCAATGTGCTTCACAGCATTTCAAAGACAAAAGGGCGGATAAGTTCTCATAATTTATATTCATCAGTAATAACAAGTGCACTAACAGTGGGGTTTGGCGGGTCGGTCGGACTGGAAGGCCCGACTGTTGCAACAGGAACAGCCTGGGGATCGTGGCTGGCCAATACCTTCAGGATGAACTACAAAAACACAATTCTGATACTGGCATGTGCCTGTGCCGGAGCTATGGCGGCTATTTTTAAAGCTCCTATTGCTGCTATTGTGTTTGCTGTGGAGGTTATTATGATTGACCTTACCGTTTTTTCACTGGTGCCGTTGCTGCTTTCTTCTGCCACTGCGGTTTTGGTTTCATACTTTTTTCTGGGGCAGAGTGTACTTTACCCGTTTGAGGTAGAGCAGGCTTTTATAATGGACGATTTGCCTCACTATATTCTACTGGGAATTCTTGCAGGATTTGTTTCGGTGTATTTTACCAAAATCTACATGTTTTTCAGTAATTTTTTCGATCGTTTGAAGAATAATTTAGTCAGATTACTGGTTGGGGGCGTCGGCCTTGGTATTCTTATTTTTCTGTTTCCATCACTATATGGTGAAGGGTATGAAGCCATAAACAGCGGACTGGAAGGAAACCTGGAATACCTTTTTAATAACAGCTTGTTTTATGATTACCGGGAGAATTTATGGATGACGATGATGCTTTTGGGTCTGGTTGTTCTTTTCAAAATTATTGCGACCTCACTAACATTTGGCAGTGGAGGAATTGGGGGAATTTTTGCTCCTACACTTTTTATGGGCGTAAATACCGGATTGCTTTTCGCTTATGTTAACAACTTAATAGGTTTTCATAAAATAAATGAAAATAATTTTGCCCTGATTGGAATGGCCGGGCTGATTGCCGGAGTACTCCACGCCCCGTTAACCGGAATTTTCCTTATTGCTGATATTTCAGGTGGATACGAGCTGTTTGTTCCGTTGATGATTACTTCTACTTTTGCTTTTATAGTTGTACGGGCTTTTACACCCAATTCAGTTTACCACCTGCAGCTGGCACAGAGGAGAGAATTGCTTACCCACGATAAAGATGCCAACGTGCTGCAAATGCTTGAGGTCAGGGAACTGATAGAAAACGATTTTGAAAAATTATCGCCCGATGCTACTTTGCGCGACTTAACAACAGCCATTTCAAGAAATCATCGTAACTTGTTTCCTGTAGTTGATGACGAGGGCCGAATGCTGGGAATGGTAAAAATGGACGATGTCCGGGAATTGATTTTTAAACAGGAACAATACGATATAGTAAAAATTAAAGATCTGATGTATATGCCCGAGTATTCGATTTCGCCGGATGACAATATGGAGGTGGTGGCCAATAAATTTGAATCATCAGGCAGGTACAACCTTGCTGTAATTGATAAAAACGGGTACTATTATGGTTTCATATCAAGGGCTAGGGTTTTTACAAAATACCGAAAACAAATAATTGATGTTTCGCACGTATAGGATATTAGGGAAAAAAGCTTACAAGCACTGGCTCAATAAGCTCATTGTTTGGAGAATTGCCAAAATTCCCGAAAAACAATTTATTTATATTCTCAGCCTGGTTGTGGGGATTGTGAGTGGTTTGGCGGCACTTGCCCTGAAAAACCTGATACATTTTATTGCCGGGCAGCTTACCAACTGGTTCGATTCTGATTCTATAAGTTACCTCTATCTGGTTTATCCGCTGGCTGGTATTTTATTAACTGTATTGCTTGTACGTTATATTGTGAAAGACAATATCGGGCACGGAGTTTCCAAAATATTATATTCTATTTCACGTCAAAGCAGCAAGCTGCGAAGGCACAATACATGGTCATCAATGATTGCCAGCTCACTTACGATTGGCTTTGGTGGTTCGGTAGGAGCAGAGGCCCCAATTGTGTTAACAGGTGCGTCGATTGGTTCCAATCTTGCCAGGATCTTTAAACTAAATTACAAATACATTACATTAATGATTGGTTGTGGCGCGGCAGGAGGTATTGCCGGAATTTTTAATGCTCCAATTGCCGGCATAGTTTTTACCCTCGAGGTGTTGATGCTTGACTTAACTATGGCTTACCTCATTCCGCTGCTGATTTCTTCTGTTACTGCGACTATTCTTTCCAATTTTTTTATGGGCGAGGGGGTGTTATTGCGTTTCTCCCTGGTAAATGAATTTACGGTAGATACAGTCTGGTTTTACATATTGCTTGGCGTTTTTACCGGGCTTGTGGCCATTTATTTTACCCGGATGACAATGTATGTGGAAAGCAGGTTTAAAAAAATAAATTCCTGGGGATTGCGTCTTCTTTTGGGAGGGATTGTAATGGGAATTTTGGTTTTTATTTTTCCACCCCTTTGGGGGGAGGGATATACAGGAATTATCACCATTTTCAACGGCCAGGGGGATGAATTGCTGAATAACTCCATGTTTTTTCCATGGAAAAATAACGAATACCTGATTGTGTTGTTTTTAGCTGGAGTGCTGATTTTTAAAGTTATCGCAATGGCTGCCACCACAGGCTCAGGCGGCGTAGGTGGTATTTTTGCACCCACACTTTTTATGGGGGCAGTTGCCGGTTTTTTCTTCGCAAAATTTTTAAATATTTCCAACAATATAGGACTTCCGGAAGATAACTTTGCGTTGGCAGGAATGGCCGGAATGATGGCTGCCGTGATGCACGCCCCGTTAACTGCTATTTTTTTAACTGCTGAAATTACACGGGGGTACGGTTTGTTTATCCCGCTCATTATTACATCAACATCTGCGTATTTAACGATTATGCGTTTTGAGCCTCATTCTGTTTACACCAAACAACTGGCCAAAAGCGGCGATCTTATTACACATCATAAAGATAAAGCGGTGTTGCGGTTAATGGAGGTAAGGCAACTCATTGAAACTGATTTTGAAGAACTTTCGCCCGAAGCAACTTTGGGCGATTTGGTGAAGGCAATTTCGCATTCAAAAAGAAATTTATATCCTGTAGTTGACGAAAAAAGGGTTTTATACGGTATGGTGAAACTGGCCGACGTTAAGAACCTTATTTTTGAGCACGATTTATATGATAAAGTGAAGGTGAAAGATTTGATGTATATGCCGGAACACTATATTTCTCCAACTGATACAATGGAAAAAGTTGCTGAAAAATTTGAATCTTCCGGCCGTTACAATCTGGCCGTAATTGATAATGGGAAATATCTCGGATTTATTTCACGGGCCGTGGCATTTTCAAAATACAGAAAAATGTTACAGGATTTTTCAAATGAATAATAATATTTTTGAAAAAATAGATGTCAAAATGGTTACACGTCGTTCATTTATAGCAAAAAGTTCTCTGGGAATTGCAGGGGTAAGCGCATCAAATAAAATATTTTCATCGGCAATGTGGAAATCTTCACCTTGCAAGCCGGTTGTTATTTCAACCTGGAATCATGGTTTGCCTGCTAATGAAGAGGCCTGGAAAATTCTTACCAACAACGGCTATTCACTCGACGCAGTAGAAGCCGGTGTGCGTGTACCTGAAGCTGATCCGAAAGTGATTACGGTGGGTTACGGCGGAATACCCGATGCAGAAGGAAAAGTAACGCTCGATGCCTGCATTATGAATGAAAAGGGCGATGCGGGTTCAGTAGCTTATTTACAACATATTATGCATCCGGTTTCGGTAGCCAGGTTGGTAATGGAAAAAACACCGCATGTAATGCTTAGTGGGAAAGGAGCCCTGAAATTTGCACTAGCCAACGGTTTTGAAAAAGAAAAGCTTTTAACCCGTGACATGCGCAAACGATGGGAAAAATGGAAAAAGGAGGAACGGGAGTTCAGTCCGAAAATAAATATTGAAAACCAGCTGGAAGAAAATCACGATACCATTAGCATGCTTGCTGTTGATAGCGATGGCCGTTTGTGTGGTGCCTGCACTACCAGCGGAATGGCCTTTAAAATGCATGGCCGGGTAGGGGATTCCCCAATAATTGGGGCCGGGCTTTTTGTTGACGGCGATGTAGGTGGCGCTGCAGCTACCGGTTCGGGCGAGTTGGTTATGAAAACGCTGGGATCTTTTCTGGTGGTGGAGTTCATGCGCAACGGCATGTCGCCTGCAATAGCCTGCGAGGAAGCAGTGAAGCGCATTGTGAAAAAAGTACCCGATTACGAAAATCACCAGATTGGATATATTGCTTTAAGCAAATCGGGTGAATATGGTGCATTTTCACTTCAGCCCGGATTTGATTATGCCATTAAAAACCATGAATTTAGCGGTTTGAAAGAAGCCGAAGCATGGCTGAAAAAGTTATAAAAAAAGCTGCCTTTTCAGACAGCTTTTTGTAAGGTGAGAAGAATTTAAATTTTAATAATTTCTATCGAAATAAGAACAAAATTTTCACATTTCAAAACCATTCAGGGTTTATTTCATTCAATACTCTTCGTGTTGTGAAATTATTTTTTTGTTTTTCAAAATATTTACAATGGCATCAATAATTTCGTCATCCTGAATGGAAGCATAATTAAAAATCACATCAAAATCATCGTTCATCGCTTTTCGTCCAATCACTTTTTCAATAAATGAATCCCTTTTCAAATCCATTTCTTTAACGTATTCAACTGCTTCAGCCTGCAGGCAGTCTTTTAACTGCATAATCCGGCTAATCCGCCACTCCATAGGAGCTTCCAGTCGTACATTCAGTTTGTTGGGTAAATCCTTTAAAATCACTCCTGCTGAACGGCCTACAATAATTACCCTGCCTTTGCAGGCTAAACGGCATACAACGCCTTTAAAAGCATCTATCATTTTTTCATCCGAGATATCGTAAATCGTTTCGTTTGAAAACGAATGAGCCACTTTTTTCAGCATCTCGATGGATTCTTCTTTATCATCGTAGTCGCCTGTTTTAACTTCTTCAATTATCTCTTCTACAACATCTTCAAAAATGTCTTTGTCAACCCATCTCCATTCAGCGTCGGTTTTGGTGTCCGACATATAGCTGTAACCAGTCAGGATTTTAGAAAGTTTAATGGCTATTCGCTGTGCCGAACAACCCGACTGGCGCGAGATTGTGACTATGGGGCCCGGAAAATCTCCTGTTTCCAGATTGCAGCAGATAATGTCTCGCATAAAACTTTTAATAAATCTTTTCATACTATTAAAATTGTTTACTTTCAGTGGTATAGTATGGAACTCGCATGTATATTAATTATGCTCCTGGTTGTAGATATTTTACATGCTCGTTTCATATCTTGACTTTAATTTTTTCGTTTTCTTACCCGAAGTTACAATCAAATATTTGTTAATTAAACCATATATGTTGTAAAATAGGTAAATTGTGAAATGTTATTCAACAACTTTTGCTAAAATGGCCATGCAATTGGCTTAATAAAAAACAGGATGAAACAAACGATAAAAGTAGCTTTAGCATCATTTGGTATGTCGGGTCAGGTTTTTCACGGCCCTTCACTTAAAGTGCATCCGGGATTTGAGGTCATTCAAATTCTTGAACGTTCAAAAAATCTTTCAAAAAACTTTTTTCCTGATGCGGAAATTGTTCGAAGTTTCAGTGAAATTCTCAAAAATGCAATAACAGAGCTGGTGGTAATAAACACCCCCGATGCATTGCATTACGAAATGGCAAAGCAGGCAATAAATGCCGGCAAAAATGTTATTGTTGAAAAACCAGTCACTCAAAAAAGCCAACAGGCCGAAGAGTTGGTGAAACTTGCCCGCAAAAAAGGAGTTCTTTTCACTGTTTACCAAAACCGACGCTGGGATGGCGATTTCCTTACGGTACAAAAAGTACTGGCCCAGGGAAATCTTGGTCGGCTTATTGAGTTTGAATCGCATTTCGACCGTTACCGCACCTTTATCAAACCTGATACCTGGAAGGAAGAGGGTGATGAATTTGTGGGAGTTTTGCACAATCTTGGCTCACACATGGTGGACCAGGCGTATGTTTTATTTGGAATGCCCAAAGCAGTTAATGCATATTTGAAAATAGTTCGACTAGGTGGGAAAGTAGCCGATTATTACGATATCCGATTGGAGTACGAAGGTTTTTCAGCTATTTTGAAATGTTCGTACCTCGCAAAAGATCCCGGTCCGCGCTACAGTATATTTGGCGAATACGGAACTTTTCACAAATGGGGCATCGATAACCAGGAAGAAAACATGAAAGCCGGGAGATTGCCGGTTGGAGACGACTGGGGCACTGAGCCGGAAGAAGAGTGGGGAACTTTGACTTATGAAAAAGATGGGCTGGAATTTCAGGGAAAAGTGCAGACGGTTCCCGGCAACTACAATGCTTTTTATGATAATATTTTTGATGTATTGAGAAATGGCGCTGAACTGGCTGTAAAGCCCGAAGAAGCTAAAGAAGTATTAAGAATTCTGGAAGCCTGCCTTGAAAGCAACCGAAACCGGAAGGAGGTAATTTTTTAAATTCAGAGGGAGATTTTTTGGGCTTTTTAACTACTGATCCTTCGGCCTTAAATCATGCATTTTAGATGTATAAAGCAAGGTCGTGTATGGAGGAATATTAGCTGTGCCATTTGCCCCGTAGGCAAGGTTCGACGGGATTATCATTTCTATTTTGGCTCCTTTGTTCATGTGGGCTATTCCGTCTTCCAAACCAGGTATAATTTCGGGGTTACCAAATACAAATTTCCATATTCCGTTATCGTAAAATTCTTCCGATGATTCAAACATTACTCCGTTGGAAAGGTACCCTGTAAAATCGATGAAACAGGTGTCACCTGTCTTCGGAAACGGCCCTTCGCCTGGTTCTTTAACGACATAGTACACACCCATTTCTGTAGTGTCGATGTTGTATCCTGAGTCGTTTAATTTAACCAGCATGGCATCCAGCTCAGCCATTTCGTCGTCAAATGTCCGTTGCTCCTGTTCGTTATTTTTTATGCAGGAGTAGTTGAAAATCAGCCCGTTAATAAGTAAAAATGACAGAAGAAGTTTAATCGTTTTTTGCATGGTTATCTCTTTATTTTCAGCCTGAAAGTTACAATTTTCAATGAAATTCACAATCATTATTTTTAAAACGTACACAATTTCACAAAGTAAACTTTCAATAGTAATTTTTGTTCCAACAAAAACATAACACCAAATATTTAAAATCATTACTGAGTTTTATTTAATAGATGAATATGAAGCAAGAAAAATACACCAATCAACTCATAAATTCTTCCTCTCCATATTTACTGCAACATGCGCACAATCCGGTTAACTGGCATCCCTGGAGTAAATCGTTAATTGAAAAAGCGAAACGCGAAAATAAATTATTGCTGGTGAGTATTGGTTATGCAGCCTGCCACTGGTGCCATGTTATGGAGCACGAGTGTTTTGAAGATACTGAAGTGGCAGAGGTAATGAATGAGCATTTTATTTGCATCAAAGTGGATCGTGAGGAGAGGCCCGATGTGGATAATTACTACATGACTTCGGTACATCTGATGGGACAGCAGGGAGGCTGGCCGTTGAATGTGATCGCCCTGCCCGATGGAAAACCCATTTGGGGCGGAACGTATTTCCCCAAAGACCACTGGATGAAGAACATTTTGGCAGTGGCTGATTTTTACAGGGAAAATCAGGGAAAAACCCGGGAATATGCAGAGAGCCTTCAAAACGGAATTGAACAGGCTTCGCTCAAAATTTCGGAAGAAAATGAAGAATTACTCAAGCCTGATTCGCAGCTTTTGGATCGAGCAGTAGTTAACTGGCAGGAAAGATTTGATCATGAAAACGGAGGCAATAAAGGAGCACCCAAATTTCCGATGCCGGTCAACCTCGGTTTTTTGTTGAATTACGGGAAACTGTTCGGCGATGATAAAGTTCTCGGGTATGTGAAACTGACACTTGAGAAAATGGCCCGTGGTGGAATTTACGATCAGGTTGGGGGAGGATTTGCCCGCTATTCGGTGGATGAAAAGTGGAAAGTGCCGCATTTCGAAAAAATGTTGTACGATAACGGCCAGTTGTTAAGTATTTATTCAAAAGCTTACCAACAATTCAAAACCGGTGAATTCAAATCCGTGATTTATGAAACGGCTGCATTTATCGACCGGGAGCTGACTGGTGAAAATGGAGCGCAATATTCTTCGCTCGATGCCGACAGTGAAGGGGAAGAAGGGAAATTTTATGTGTGGAAATCAAAAGAACTGAAATTGGTTTTAGGCGATGATTTTCCCTTGTTTAAAGATTATTATAACGTTGATGGCAAAGGGTTCTGGGAGCAGGGAAAAAATATTTTACTCCGCGATGAAGCCGCCAGTTTGTTTGCTGCAAAAAATAACCTGACAGAGAAACAACTCAGTGAAAAAGTAAAAAATTGGAAAAAAATTTTATTAAGTGAAAGGGAGAAAAGAGTTCGTCCGGGATTAGACGATAAAACACTTACTTCGTGGAGCGCTTTGGTAATCCAGGGCTTAGCCGATGCTTACAAAGCTACAGGCGATAACTATTTTCTGAAAAATGCACTTAAAAAGGCGGAATTTATCAATGAAAACCTGATGGATAAAAACGGGCAACTTGTCCACGCCTGGAAGAACGGGAAAAGCACAGCGCAAGGTTTTATGGAAGATTATGCACTGCTGATTGGGGCGTTTATCTCGCTTTTCGAAGTATCCGGTGAAGATCACTGGCTGAAAGAAGCTGACTTGCTTACCAATTATTCGTTTCAGCATTTTTATGATGAAGAACGGGGATTGTTCTATTTCTCTGAAAAAGAAAATAGTGGTGGAATTGTAACCAATCATTTTCAAAACGAAGACAATGTAGTTCCTGCTGCCAATTCCGAAATGGCCAATAACCTGTATAAGTTGTATTTGATGCTGGGTAAGCCGGCTTACAAAAACTATGTTCAGAAAATGCTTCAGAATGTAATTTCACATTTTTCAAAATACCCGATGGCGTTTGCCAATTGGGGAACCTGCATGTTGAAAATGGTGAAGCCGTATTTTGAAATGGCAATAATCGGGCCGGATGCAGATGAATTTTTGCAGGAATTACAATTGGAATTCAGACCAAATATTTTGTGGGCTTCCTCAAAAACGGATGCTGAAATTCCCATTTTGCGAGGCAGATTAAAAAAAGGCAAGACATTGATTTATGTTTGCCGCGAAGGGACTTGTAAGTTGCCTGTTGAAAACCCGGGAGAAGCACTTGAGCTCATAAAAGACCATGATTAATACCGAGTTTCTGATTGTTGGCAACGGATTAGCCGGTTCGCTTTTGGCCTTTGAAATGCTGAAGAACAAGCTGGATTTCCGGATTGTGACATCACCAACAAAAAGGCGTGCCACAGAAGTTGCTGCCGGAATGTACAATCCGCTGGTGTTTAAACGGCTGACAAAAAGCTGGATGGCCGACGAATTGCTGCCGGTGATGCATGAAAAATTTTCAGAAATTGAACAGTTGCTGGGTGAAGAATTTTTATTCAGAAAAAATATTATCAAACCTTTGTCGGAGCAGGAAAAGGAGCTTTGGCAGAAGCGAAAACAGGAATCAGGTTTTTCAAAATACATTAGTGAAATAACAGAAAAAGGTCCGGTGAAGAATGTTGTCCCTGCAGCGGGATACGGACACGTTTCGGGCTCAGGTTATGTGGATTTAAAGAAGTTTCTAAATGCTTCTGATCATTTTTTTTCAAATAGAGGACTGCTAAATCATCAAAATTTTAAGCCGGAAGCTATCGATAATTCGAAAGGATATTTTGATATTGGTAACCTGAGAGCAAAAAAAATTGTGTTTTGCGAGGGAGCTGCGTTAAAAGAAAACCCGTTGTTCAGTTTTATAAAACTCGTTTCTGTAAAAGGAGAAGTGTTGCAACTTTTTTCAACTGAGATTCCTGAAAATTATATTTTGAACAAAAATGTGTTTTTGTTACCGTTGGGAAATCAGCGTTTTAAAGCCGGCTCCACTTACGAATGGAATGATTTGACGAACGAACCAACTGAAACCGGAAAACAATCCATTACTCAGCGGCTGGAAAAATTGATTACCGCAGAATTTACAATTGAAAACCATTGGGCGGGCATCCGGCCGGCTACTTCCGATCGAAGACCAGTACTGGGCATCCATCCCCAAAATAGTCATGTTTCAGTTTTTAACGGGCTGGGAACAAAGGGAGTGATGCTTGCACCATTTTTTGCAGCCGAAATACTAAAACTGCTCACAATACAAAACTATTCGGTTAATGGGGAAGTTGATATCAAACGTTTTTTATAGAATAATTGGTTGGGGGCCTAAAAAGAAATAATCCCGGCGCGTCTAACCGGGATTACTCAATAACCTTCAAAAGCGTCTATCTGGTTCTATGTATCGGGTTTTGTACATTACAAACTTAGATACATTCAGCGAAACGCAATTGTTTTTTTTACTGATTTACAGGGTGCAAAATACTGATATTTTTTATCAGGCTTTTGAACCTTTCATGCCTTAATCCATTAATTTCATTTGCAGGTACGAATACAACTGCGCAACCATTCTTGCCCGTTGCTCGTTGGTTGAAGCTCCGGCATGACCGCCTTCCGTATTCTCAAAATAATAAACATTGTAACCCATCTCGCTCATTTTTGCTACCATTTTACGGGCATGTCCCGGGTGAACACGGTCGTCGCGGGTGGAAGTGGTAAAAAATACTTCCGGGTAATTTTTCCCTTTTTCGAGGTTGTGGTAGGGTGAATATTCTTTTATGAATTCCCATTCTTCCGGAATGTCCGGATTTCCGTATTCGGCCATCCAGCTGGCGCCCGCCAGCAGTTTATTGTATCGTTTCATATCGAGCAGGGGAACGGCGCTCACCACTGCTTCATACAAATCAGGGCGCTGTGTGAATGCCACGCCAACCAGCAATCCGCCATTACTGCCGCCGTAAATTCCCAGTTTTTCTGACGATGTTATTTTCCGGTCGATTAAATTTTCTGCCACGGCATGAAAATCATCAAAAACCCGTTGACGGTTTTCTTTCAGACCGGCCTGGTGCCATTTGGGGCCAAATTCGCCGCCGCCCCTTATGTTTGCCAAAACGTAAACTCCGCCTTGTTCAAGCCAGTTGGTTCCGGTAACTGCTGAATAACGTGGTAATTGGGGAACTTCAAAACCCCCGTAGGCATTAAGCAGTGTCGGGTTTTTGCCATTCATTTTCATTGATTTGGAGTGTACCACAAAATAGGGGATACGGGTGCCATCTTTTGAAACGGCTTCGAATTGTTTAACTTCATATTTTTCGGTATCAAACCAGCTGGGAAGTGATTTCACTGCTGAAAACTCACCTGTTTTTGCATTGCCGTAGTAAAGAGTTGAAGGTTCCAGAAAATTTTGAAAATAGAAAAAATAACCGTTTCCGGCCTCATCGGCAGAGCCCAGCGACACATTTCCAAAATCGGGCACATTAATTTTTTCCATTTTCCAGCCCTCGTTATAATCGTAGGCATAAAGTTCACTTTTTACATTCACCAGCATATTCACGAGCAGCCGGTCTTTGGTGTCATTTAATTCCTTAATGCTTGAACGTTCATCGGGTTCAACAACCAATTCAAAATTCAAATTACCGGCAATTAAATCGTTATAATCAATACTGATTACCGCTCCCTGCGGAAATGTTTGTCCGTTCACGTTCCAGGCCGATTTTAATTGAAAAATGACCTGGTTTTTAAAGATGGTATTCATCGAAATGTCACTGGGCAGTTCAGGTTTCACCAGTTCGCTGTTTTCAATAAAATAGTAAGAACCTTCGTAAAACGAAGTCATGTGCGAAACCAGTTGGTAAACTTTGTTTTGTGTTCGCTGGGCCGACCCCCAAATTCCCATGTCATTTTCTGAACCTTTAAAAATCTCGCGTGCATTTTCCAGCTTGGTTCCTCTTTTCCAGATTTTTACCTGCATGGGATAACCCGATGTGGTAACTCCCTCGCCAAAATCGGTAGAAACCATCAGGGTGTTTTTGTCAATCCAGCTGGTGCCCCCTTTGGCTTCGGGCAAATAAAAACCGTCTTCAACAAATGATTTGTCTGTAACATCAAATTCGCGGACAATTACGGCATCGCCACCACCTTTTGAGAGGTTGACAAGGAACCTGTTGTAATCAGGGTACAAACCTGAAGCACCTTTAAATACCCATTTAATGTCATCTTTTTCAGCCAGCTTATCAATATCCAAAAGGATTTCCCATTCAGGATTTCCACTGAGGTAGCTTTCGCGTGAAGTTCTCCGCCAAATGCCGCGTTCATGGTTCTGGTCCTGCCAGAAATTGTAAATAAAATTACCTCGGATGGATGGCGAGGCAATGCGGTCTGTTGAGTTTAAAATCTCAAGGTTTTTCTCGAAAAGTTGATCGTATCCTTCCTGCGAGGTGATAACGTCAATCGATTTTTCGTTCCATTCCTCCACCCATTCCAGGGCTTTTTCATTATCAACTTCCTCGAGCCACTGATACGGATCGTTTTCCTGGGCAAATGATGGTTTTATAGTCATTATTAGTACTAAAATTATAAAAGAAATTTTTTTCATTTCGGTCAATATTTAACATGATTTTGTGAGGGTAAAATTAGAAAAGTTTGAATGATTTAAAATGACAAAAATACAGGATTGAAAGCTCAATTTCTTTGCGATGCAAAGCCACGGATTGTTTCAGTTATAAATTTATGGTAGCTTTGTTTTTAAATCTGAAAACCAACAAAAATGAAAAACCTGATTACTGCTACCGTTGTATTTATTCTGATTTTTGCAGGGCTGGCTAACGCGCAAACTCCCAATCCCCCCAATGTTTTATTTATAGCGGTTGATGACATGCGGCCCGAGTTGGGTTGTTACGGTGAGTCGCATATTCATTCCCCCAATATCGATAAACTGGCCGAATCGGGCCTGACTTTTAACCGTGCTTACTGCAACATTCCGGTTTGCGGGGCTTCGCGGGCGAGTATTTTGTCGGGTATCAGGCCGAACCGCACCCGGTTTTTGAATTACAACTGCCGGCAGGATGAAGATGTTCCCGGAGTGGTAAGTTTGCCAATGCATTTCAAAAACAACGGGTATCGCACTATTTCCCTGGGGAAAGTATATCACCACCAAAACGATGGAAAAGGAAGCTGGAGTGAAGCGCCATGGCAACCAAAGGGCGACTGGCAGGGCTGGCAGGCTTATGTTTTGCCTGAGTCTCATAAACAGATTGAACAACGCCCGAATGGTTCCGGTGTGAACGGCCCGTCATTCGAATGGCCTGATGCGCCTGATCACATTTACCCCGATGGAATGATTGCCGATGAAGCGGTGCGCCGGATGCGGCAATTCAGAAATTCGGACGAACCCTTTTTCCTGGCGGTGGGTTTTTTAAAACCGCACCTGCCGTTTAATGCTCCTAAAAAATATTGGGATTTGTATGATTTTGATGAAATTGAACTTCCGCCAAATATGGAAAAGCCCGATGGTGCACCGGACGAATGTATGCACAATTTTGGCGAACTCCGAAACTATACCGATGTGCCTGATCAGGGACCGCTCGATGAGGAGTTCATGCGAAAACTGATTCACGGGTATTACGCCTGCGTGAGTTATACCGATGCACAAATCGGTAAAGTGTTGGATGAACTGGAACGGCTGGGTTTGGCCGAAAACACCATCGTGATTCTTTGGGGCGATCACGGCTGGCACCTCGGTGAGCACAATTTGTGGTGCAAACACTGCAACTTTGAGAAGGTGCTGCATACTCCGCTGATAATGAAAGCTCCCGGTAAAAAAGAAAACATAAAAACCGATGCCCTGGTAGAGTTTGTGGATGTTTACCCTACACTTTGCGAACTGGCCGGACTGGAAAAGCCTTTCCACCTGCAAGGGGAGAGTTTTGCACCGTTGGCCGAAAATCCGGACCAGCCCTGGAAAGAGGAGGTTTACTGCCGCTGGATCAGGGGCGAAACAGTGGTGACACAAACCCATACCTACACAGAGTGGTTTAGTGACCAAACCGGAAAAGTTACAGCCCGGATGATGTATGACCTGACCAATGATCCGGAAGAAACAGTAAATATTTCAGAAAAACCGGAAAACAAAAATTTGGTTAACCGGCTTTCGGAAAAACTTAAAAGGCACATTCAGGAAAGGGATAAACTGACAATCCCATAATTTCAGAAAAAATCAGCATTCGGTTCGGAGCAAAAAATTATTCGATTCTTTTTGCAACGTGTTCGCCGCCCTGTAAGACAATTAGCTGGGTTACTTTGCCCGTTTCGTCAGGCTGAAAAATAAACTCTGCCGGAAATGCCTTTGAGAAAAACCGATTTTCTTCATAAGCGATGATCTCAAATTCAGATTGTTTGGATGGTTGTGCAAACAGTTTATCGCCTTCTTTAAAAACAGTGATAATAAAATCGGGCATCAGTTCATATTTTCCGGTATATCTTTTCAGAATATTTTCCGGGAGTTTCAATTCGGTTTTTACTTCAAGTGGTTTATCTGTTTTTGAGTAAATGTCGGGTTGGTAACCGGTTCCTCTGACATTAAGCGAGATAACCTCACCTTTTTGATTTCTGTCGAATGTGTAAACGTTGAAGCTGTTTTTTGCAAAAAAGCGGTCTTTATCAAAGGGAATCAAACGGAAACGATTACCGGAAGGATGCACATACATCAGGCTGTCATTTTCAACGATCATTGACCGTTCTTCTTTTTCGTCAGATTCAAAAACACCTTCATAATCTTCCAGTAATCTCTTTTTTACCGGAATCTCTTCCCAGACAAAGGGTTTTTCAATGGCAGTAGCTGCCAATTTAAATGCTGTACTTTTCGAAGATATTCCATCACAATTGGAAAATACGGCCACAAATACTTTTTCTTCAGGAATATAAAGCGAGGAAGTTGAGAATCCGCTGATTCCGCCGCCATGTCGAATCATTGTTTTTCCCTGAATATTTCCCAGGTGCCATCCAAAACCGTAGCCTGTTGGTTTCCTGCTATTCAGTTTGTACGAAGTGTGGGCTTTTAACCGATTCTCTTTGCTGATAACTTTATCACTCATCACAGCTTCATACCATGTAAATAAATCCTCTGCATTCGACAATAAACCACCTGCGGCATAAGTATGCGTCATGCTTACATAATCAGCATTCGTAAATCCATCGTCTTTTTTGTGATAACCTGAAACCCTGTTTTTTACAATCCGGCTTGTGTTTCCATACAACGTACTTTTCATACCGAGCGGCGTGAAAAATGTTTCATTCAAATATTCTTCATACGATTTTTCGGAGACGATTTCAATAATATGGCCAAGAATGAAATAAGCGGAGTTGTTGTATTTGTATTTTTCTCCCGGGGCAAAATCCGGTGGCGCACTTTTTATAAATTCAATCATTTCCTGCGTGGTGAAATCTTTTTTACTCATTTCAGCATTCCATTCTTTGTTGCTGGTGTAGTTTTTTATGCCGGAAGTATGCGTAAGCAAGTGTTCTATTGTGATTTCATGTCCCCCGGTTGGATAGTCTTCAATGAATTTAGTGATGTCGTCCTGCAACGATAGTTTGCCTTCTTCTTCCAGTTTTAGTATGGCGCATGCTGTAAATTGTTTGGTTATTGAAGCAATACGGAAAATATGTTCCGGTTGCAGCTTTATTTCATGTTCCAGGTTGGCATAGCCAAATGCTTTACGGTAAATAACTTCGTCGTTTTTTGCGACAAGTAAGGCAAAACCCGGACTGTTTTCAAAATTTTGTTCGTTTAAAATTTCGTCGAATTGTTTCTCATAATTCTGGCTGAAAGCCTGAATTGAGAAACCCTTGAAAACGGAG
>JBNJGR010000018.1:0-23376 GCA_051747885.1 Bacteroidota bacterium
TAAGCTGCATTCCATCTCCGGAGTCTCCCGAAAACCGGATGGCAACTTCCTCCAGCTGAATCACTTTTGCATCCTTCATTTAATTATATTTTTTGTTCTAAAAATTTCAATTTATAAGCAAAACGATTCCAAAACTAAATAATCTTAATTTCGGAATCTGTCACTTTTTTTACCTCAATAAACTTAAAAAGCAAAAATAACCATTATTTAACAAGTTGGGAATGACATATCCAATTATTTACAGGTTTTAATATATTTGGAATCAATTTAAATTTCAAACAACAAATGGCACTCATAAAAACACTAAATAATAAAACACCTGTAGTTGGAAAAAATTGTTTTCTGGCAGAAACTGCTACTTTGATTGGCGATGTTGAAATGGGTGACAATTGCAGTATTTGGTTCAATGCAGTAGTTAGAGGCGATGTACACTATATCAAAATAGGCTACAATACAAACATCCAGGATAACGCGGTTGTACATGCAACGTACCAAAAATCGCCTACCCACATTGGCAGTAATGTTACCATTGCGCATGGTGCTATTATTCATGGTTGCACTTTAAATGACAATGTAATGATAGGGATGAATGCAGTTGTTTTGGATGATGCGGTTGTGGAAAGCAACTCCATTATAGCAGCAGGTTCGGTAGTTACCAAAGGAACTGTTGTGAAATCAGGATGTGTGTATGCCGGAATTCCTGCAAAAAAAATAAAGGAAATAAGCCCCGAACTACTCGACGGAGAAATCAATCGAATTGCAAAGGCTTACGGAATGTATGCCAGTTGGTATGAATAATTAGTTTGAACCTAAAGCTCGGCCTATTTTAAAATAAAATTACAAAATGAGTAAATTCTTTTGAAAAAAATTACAAACATTTTAGACAATCATTTTCTATTATCAAAAAGATTTCCTTCTTTCGTATAAAAACTAAATAATATGAAACGAACATGAATTTTCTTCATTCCAAATTCACAAACAAGAATGATTAAAATTTATGTGAGTTCCTGAATGTATTCAAGTTTTTTGAACATTCAGAAATCAAATAATTTTAAACAGATGAAACCAACATTAGTAATTCTCGCTGCCGGAATGGGCAGCCGGTTTGGAGGACTAAAACAAGTTGAACCAGTTGGACCCAACGGAGAGGCAATAATTGATTATTCCATTTTCGATGCCATACGTGCCGGATTTGGAAAGGTAGTTTTTGTAATAAGGGAGAGTTTTGCCGATGCGTTTAAAGAAAAATTCGGCGATAAACTGGCCGGAAAAGTGGAAGTGGAATATGTGTTCCAGGAACTCGATAATCTACCCGAAGGCTTTTCACTTCCTGAAGGACGCGAAAAACCATGGGGGACTGCCCATGCCATTCTTGTAGCCAAAGATGTTATCAACGAGCCGTTTTGTGCATTGAATGCCGATGATTTTTACGGATTCAATGCCTACAAAGTAATGGCCGATTTCCTGATGAATTCTGAAAATGCAAATGAATATTCCATGGTGGGTTATAAACTCCGGAATACGCTTTCAGATTACGGGTCGGTATCGAGAGGAATTTGCCAGGTGAATGAGAACAACCTTCTGGAATCAATAGTAGAAACCAAAAAAATTCTCAAAAAAGACGGAAAAATTATTTCGATTGAACCCGATGGCAGTGAGAAAAAACTCACCGGAGAAGAAACCGCCTCGATGAATATCTGGGGTTTTAAAACCTCCATTTTCGAAGTACTCGAACAAAAATTTACCGAGTTTCTGAAAAAAGAAATCGATAAACCAAAATCGGAAATGTACATCCCATCGGTTGTTTTTGAAATGATTGATGAGGGAAAAGCAACCGTTAAAGTACTGAATACAAACTCACCCTGGTTTGGTGTAACCTACAAAGAAGACAAACCTGTTGTGGTTGAAAAAATTAATTCACTTATAAAAAAAGGGGAATACCCTCAAAAAATTTTTAAATAAAAGCATTCAAATGAATACGGATTTAACTGAAATTGCCGGCAAGTTTCAACTTGATGGGAAAATTGATGAAGTAACACAACTCGGAGAAGGTTTTATTAATGATACATTTATTATCAAAACTGAAGGGGATTCTCCAAACTATATCCTCCAGCGGAAAAACAAAAATGTTTTCTCGCCGATTCCGGCCATGATGGAAAACATACAGAAAGTATGCAAACACATTAAAGCCAAAGTTGAAAAAGCCGGCGGCGATCCTATGCGCGAGGCAATGACCATAATTCCTGCACACGACGGAAAACTCTACTACCTCGACAAGGATGACGAATACTGGGCAGTCAGCCTGTTCATTGACGACACCATAGCCTACGATGCGGCAGAAACACCCGAACTGGCTTATGCCGGCGGGAAAGGAGTTGGTAAATTTCAATCGCAGGTAGCCGATTTGAAAGAACCACTGACCGATATTCTGCCAGGGTTTCATAACATAAGAATCCGTTTTGAACAATGGGACGATGTTTTAAAGCGCGATCCGGTTGGGCGGAAAGCCAAAGTTCGGGAAGAAATCAACTGGATTGACAGCAGGCGCGAGGAAATGCTCAGCTTCTGGAAACTGGTTGAAAACGGAACAATTCCTACCCGTGTTAGCCACAACGACACCAAAATCAACAATATTCTTTTCGACAAAAACGGCGAGGTGCTTTGTGTTATCGACCTGGATACTGTACTAAACAGTACTGTATTAAATGACTTTGGCGATGCCATCCGGTTTTATACCAATACCGGAAAAGAAGATGACGAAAACCTGGATAACGTGACGATGAACATGGAAATTTTCAGGGCATTTGCCAAAGGGTACCTCGAAGAAGCAGCTTCATTTCTTACTGAAAAGGAGCTGGAATACCTGGCGTTTTCAGCAAAATACATCACCTACGAACAAGTACTCCGGTTTTTGATGGATTATATTGATGGCGATAACTACTACAAAACCAAATCGGAAGATCACAACCTTGTGCGCACAAGGGCACAGTACAAACTACTTACCGATATGGAGGAGAAGTTCAATGCCATGAATGCCGCGATAAAGAAGCTGGTTCAATAAGAAAAAATCAAAGATGAATAGTTTGGGCAGTTACTTTTTTACCTAAAAAAAGTGCTGCCTGATTTTCAAAATTTTCGGCCGATTCAGTTGTCAGAAATTCAAGCGCTCCTGTTTTAGAAGTTTTTTCGTCAATCTCCGGATGCCGGGTCAGGTAATCAATTAGTTTCCCGGCTACAATTTCACCCTGTTCAAGTATTTGAACCCCGTCGGGAACAAATTTTCGAATAACGCGCCCAAGGAGCGGATAATGCGTACAACCCAGAATCAATGTGTCAATATCTTTATCTTTTTGAAAAATATTCTGAATGTTCTTTCGCACAAAAAATTCAGTACCTTCCGATTCAATTTCGTTATTTTCAACCAGAGGAACCCACATCGGACAAGCTTCCTGAACCGTTGATTTCACGCTCCCGCCCGACCACTTCCCGAGTTCGATAGGATACGACTCAGATGCAACAGTACCCGATGTTCCCAGAACTCCTACATGTCCGTTTCGGGTAATTTCAGCCACCTTTTCCACGCTCGGCCTGATTACTCCAAGCACCCTGCGGGTGGGGCCAATTTTGGGTAAATCGAGCTGCTGAATATTACGCAGTGCTTTTGCGGAGGCCGTGTTGCAGGCAATTATCACAAGCGGACAATTTTTTTCAAAAAGATATTTCACTGCCTCCAAAGTATATTCGTAAACTACTTTAAACGATCGTGTTCCGTAGGGAGTGCGGGCATTATCGCCCAGGTAAAGAAAATCATAACCGGGGAGTTTTTTCAACAATTCTTTTAAAACGGTTAGTCCACCATAGCCTGAATCAAAAACTCCAATTGGTGCATGTTCCATAAATAAATTTTGCTGTATTAACGTTCAACTGCAAGAGTATAAGCTTTATCGTAATAATCACCGAGGTTCGACCAGTCGAAATGCAATGACGCTTCTTCGCATTGATAACGCAGGGCAATCCGTTCGCGCCGTGTCATTCCAACAAACCGGAACATGATTTCGGCCAGCTCTTCGGCCGTCCGGTGAAAATCTTTGCTTTTCCGGTCGATAATAAACATGCCTTGTTTTTCGTGGTCCTGAATATAGCGCGAAACATAATCGCCAAAACCAGCCAGGTTACTTGTAATCGATGGCAATCCGCTGGCCAGGCACTCAAGTGGCGTGTAGCCCCAGGGTTCGTACATGCTGGGGAAAATGCCCAGATGGCAACCCCGCACAAACTGGTTGTAATCCATTTTAAACAGCGGGTTGGATGTGGATATAAAATCAGGGTGATAAACCACTTTAACTTTATCGTGCCGGTTGTTCACCAGGTTGGCTGTGCGCAGGAAATTCAAAACCTGATCTTTTGAATCGTCGATTAATGTATGTGTAACTATTTTGGGCAGGTTTTTCGATTTCCAGGTTTGAACATTACGCCGGAGTTTCAGGCGCAGGTAATCATCAACCATCTCTTTCAAATCAGGAAATTCGTAAGATCCGTTAGAGGCGGTTATATTGGTGTATAATCTTCGTCCCACCTGCGTTTTTATTTCCTCACAAACACGTTGAATATCTTCAATCATTGCCTTGGAGTGCAACACTTCAGGATTGAAAGAATAATAGGGCTGCTTGGTAATAAAAAACGATACCACAGTCATTTTTGAATTGGCCTGCTGCATTTTGTAGTTTAACCGGGCAAGTGCCTCCAGTGTTAAATCGTAGCCTTTATTATGGTATTCGTACCTTCCGGAGGTAAAAAAATATAAGGTGTTGTCTAAATCGAAGGAGTAACTCTGAAAAAAGTGCCCCATCACAAAATCGTGTATTTTCTCTTTGAACTGAAAATGCTGGTTCTGGACCTGGTGTAGTGCTTCAAATCGTTCAATATTCAAACCGTTCGGGAGAATCATATCAGGAGTTCGGCCAAGCAGGTGAGTGCATTCGCGGCCGGTAAGCTCACTAACAGTTGTAAACACGTGTGCCCCGTGAGCCGAAGCGCGCTCAATTTCCACAATGGGCTTCACATTAAAATTCGTGGCTTCCACCTCCCAGTTATAAAACGGAAGATGGTCGTAAAACCGGTTGTCATTCATAGCCAGATAGCGCCCAAGCAGCGTGGCATGCGTTGTAAAAACTATTTTAATGTCCAGGTTTTCTTTTCTGAGGCCCGGAATCGGCAAGCCGGCCATCCATTCGTGAAAATGGGCAATCACCTTATGGTTACTACACAATTCTGAACCACATAAAAAACGTAAAAACTCTTTCACCTGAAAGCCAAAAGCGGCAACTTTATCAAGCAGTTCGTCCTGGCCGGGCAGTGAAATATGATAATCCTGCAAAACGAAATGTTTAATTTCGCTCAGTTTATCAAAAACTGAAAAAGGATTGAAAAGAACCACATTGGGCCTTCCGGAAACAATCCACTGCCCGTAATGTACGTCGAAACCTCTCTCTTGCATTTCAAGTACCGCCTTCCCAACCGGTGTGGAAAAATCGGTAGCCGGATCGAAGTGGGCTGCAGCCTGTTCCTCGAAATACGGGCCGATTAAAAAGTAGTTCTCCTTTCCCCACTTTTGTATTGCCGATGGTACTTTCGAGCGTATAACGGTATAAATGCCCCCTACCTGGTTGCACACTTCCCAGGCTATTTCAAATAAAAAAGTATTCTCAGGAATACGAATTTCATTTGCATCTACACTATTTTTATCAGTTGTCATAGGTTCAATTTTGATTCATAAACGTATTCAATAAATATAGTTTGAATTCATTTGACAACCAACAAAAAATGAGGCAAAAATCAGGTAAGGAAACCTGTTGTTAAAACATCTCCGAACTGTCAATCCGAATATCCTGCCTGATTTTCAAAGCAGAACAGTGTAAAAATCAATTCAAATCTCTTTATAACAAAGATGTTTATAACGAAAAAACCCGTGTAAGCTTTCACACAGGTTACTATTTTCGTTAATTTTTTTCTTTAAACCAGAGATGATTAGTTATTGCTGATTCCCAACTCTTCTTTAACAAGCGGAAGTAAATCCATGCTTTGATTTGATTTGTAGAGAACCACTCCTGCTCCTGCATCGAAAACATAAGTGAGCCCCTGTTCTTTGGCTACT
This sequence comes from Bacteroidota bacterium, assembly GCA_051747885.1. Lineage (GTDB taxonomy): Bacteria > Bacteroidota > Bacteroidia > Bacteroidales > Prolixibacteraceae > Tangfeifania. The sequence continues at coordinate 6,155 of JBNJGR010000018.1, forward strand.
TTTGCAATAGCGGTTTCAGCTTTTTCGAAAACAGGTTGTAGCAGCTGACCTTGTTTTTGCTGCAATTGTTGCTGGGCAGTTTGCTGGTAGTTTTGCATACGCTGCTGAAGATCCTGCAATTCAGAAATTTTTGCATTCCGTTTCACTTCAGAAGTCGTTTCGCCCAGTTCTTCCAATTCCTGCAATTTTTGCTGGTAGTTTTGCTGCATTTCGGCCAAAACATCTTCCAGTTCGGTCTGAAAAGTATTAAAATCGGTTTCGGCAGTAGCTCTTTCCGGCATCAACTGTACCAATTCCTGTAAATCGATATGCCCGAATTTTAAATTTTGTGCACTTACTGTTGCGGTCAATCCCAACAAAACAAGTAGTGTAAATAATTTCATTAAATTTCTCATAGTCAACGTAATATTAAATTTTTGGTCACAAATATAATTATTAATTATTTATATCCGAGTTTTTGAAGCACCTCGTCGCTTAAATCATACCTCGGGTTGGTGTAAAACAATGTGGTCCCGGCTGCTTTGTCGAAAATAACAGCATAACTGCCCTCATTGGCAATTTCCTGCACAGCGGCAAAAATATCGTCCTGAATAGGCTTAACAAGTCCCTGTCGTTTCTGGTATAAATCACCTTCGGGGCCAAAATATTTTCGCTGTAATTCTTTGTATTCTTTTTCCTTCGAAATAATCACATCTTCGCGTTTGCGTTTCATATCTTCCGAAAGCAATACACTCTCAGCCTGAAAGTCTTTATACATTTGTTCAATTTCTGCATGCATTCCTTCCAGCTCTTTCTGGTACTGTGCCGAAAGCTGATCCAGTTGTTCCTGCGCAGCCCTGAATGAGGGTATATTATCAAGGATATAACCCGAGTCGATAAAACCATATTTTTGAGCAAGTGTTGCTCCGGAAAACAGAAGTACCGAGGCAATGGTGAATATTAATTTTTTCATGGCAACTATTTTTTAATTCAACTGACTTTCAATATATCACATTTTGTGCCAAAACTGTATCTATCAGAACTGTTGACCAATAACAAAGTGGAACTGGCTTCCGTTTGCATCATTTGACCAGGGCACTTCATCAAAACCGTATCCCCAGTCAATCCCCATCAAACCAAACATGGGCAGGAAGATGCGCACTCCAACTCCCGCAGAGCGATACAATTTAAATGGATTGTAATTCTGGAAATTCATATTGGCGTTACCTCCTTCCAAAAAGCCAAGCGCATAAATAGTGGCACTCGGCTTAAGCGTAACAGGATAGCGCACCTCCATGGTAAACTTGGAGTACATGTTAGAACCTCGCCTTTCGCGGCTCAGACTGTAATCTTTATAACCACGCAAAGCGACATAATCAGTTCCATAAATATTATACCCTGACATTCCGGAGCCACCTACAATAAAACCTTCGAATGGTGAAGGCCTGTAAGGATCGTAATACCCCAGGAACCCAAGCTCTACGGCAGTGCGCAATACCAAATCTCTGTTTCTGCTTAGCGGATTATAAACCTGTCCTTTAAACAACCATTTGTGGTATTCTATCCACTTGTATTTCTCTTTGTTTGAAATATCGGGAGAGCTGTAATCTTTTCCGCTAAATAAAGAATAAGGAGGGGTTGCTTTCAGTGAAAGCGAGAATTGAGACCCGCTGCGTGAATAAAGCGGATTATCCACAGAGTTACGGCTGAAAACAGTTTTAACGCTGAAGTTATTAAATGATCCATTTACCTGCTCTCCGGGTTCATCAGCAAGGAAATAGAATGTATTTCCCATATTCTGAAGCCGGTAGTGCTCCATCGATAATTCATGATATACGGTAAAATAATCGTCAGGGAACGAAAGCCGGTAACCATAACCCATAGCTACTGCGGTTGTTTCCCAAATCTGATCATTCTCTTCATTATCATCTTCCGCATCATAATTATAGGTGTACTGCGGGTATCCGCCATAACCACCATAACCGCCATAAGGTGAATAACCATAACCGCCACCATAACCTCCGTAAGGGGAATATCCGTAGCTGCTTCCATATCCTCCTCCGTATGGCGATCCACCATAGCCACCGTAAGGGGAATATCCGCCATAGCCACCATAGGGATTATAATTTTGATAATACTTGTTGGCGCTGTAGTTTATGCGTGAGTGTGAAAGCGAAAGCGAGAAAGAATTTGGTTTTTTACCTCCCAGCCAGGGTTCTACAAATGACAAACTTACGGTGCGGTAATACCGGCCGCTGGTTTGGTAACGCAAACTCAGTGTTTGGCCATCGCCTGTAGGCAGTGGCCTCCAGGCCTCTTTATTTAAAATGTTGCGTACCGAGAAGTTAGCAAATTTCAATCCAACTGAACCAACAAACATACCAGCACCCCAGCCTCCTGAAAGTTCAATCTGGTCGTTGGCTTTTTCTTGCAGCTGATACTCAATGTCAACCGTTCCGTCTTCGGGATGTGGCTGAACATCGGGATTAATAGCTTCGGGATCGAAATGCCCCAACTGAGACAACTCCCTTACCGAACGGATAATTGCTTCTTTGCTGAATAGATCGCCCGGATAGGTACGCAGTTCACGACGGGCGACATGTTCGTGTGTTTTCGTATTCCCGGTAATTTTCACCTGATCGATTGTGGCCTGCTTCCCTTCCCTGATGCGCATTTCATAATCGATGGTATCGTTATTAATGTTCACTTCAATGGGCTGAAGGTCGAAGAAAAGATAACCGTCGTTCAGGTAAAGGTTGTTCAGGCCCTGTTCCTGATCGAACAGCTGCTTTTCGAGTATCGACTGGTTAAAAACTTCGCCTTTCTCAATTCCGAGATAACTATTTAACTCCCTTGACGAATAAACGGTATTGCCTACCCATCTTATATCACCAAAGTAATATTTGTCTCCTTCGTCAATCCAAATCTCAACATTTACCCTGGGTTTATTCTTGCGGCCCACTTCCACCTGATAAATAGTATCATCCACAATCATGGCATCGCGATAGCCCTCTTCATTGTATTTATTAATCAGATTAACTTTGTCATTTTCATACTCTTCCTGAAGGAATTTTTTGGTTCTGAAAAAGTTTTTCAGCTCTTTGGCATTGGTTTTTTTCATGGCCCGCTCAAGAACTCTGTCACTTAAAGCTTCGTTGCCATGAATAATTACGTCATTAACTTTTACTTTCTCCTTTTTATCAACGTAAATATCGAGTATTATGCTGTTGTTTTGGGTAGAATCGTCACGCTGAACAATATTGACATCGGTATTCAGAAAACCTTTGCCCAGAAAAATATTTTTGATGGTGCGCTCGGCGTTGTTCACTTGGTTATCAGTAACCTGACTACCTTTGAGCAGTAAAACCTTTTCAGTAATATCGTCTTGCTCCGACTTGCTCACACCATAAAAATTTACATCCGAGAGCCTGGGCCGTTCCTGTAAGTAGATTTCGAGCCAGATTTCATCATCAACTACCTTTGAGGCTGTAATTTTCACATCGGAAAACAAGCCTTGCTGCCAGAGTTTTTTAATGGCATTGGTAATCGCTTCACCGGGCACTTCAATATCCTGGCCAACGGCCAACCCTGAAAGCTGCACGAGTACTGTTTCATCGAGGTATTCTACTCCTGAAACCTGAATATCAGCAATTGTATAAGTACGCGGACTGGAATAATAAATAGAGAAATTGCTTCCCTCATCAATTTGTGCAAATGCCGCCGGAGCTAATACTACCAAAAAAAACAACAGGAATATAATTTGCTTTCGCATTCTGATCATCATAAAATTAAGTAAATAACTGTTCACTGATTTTTCCAAATCTTCTTTCTCTGTTTTGAAAATCATAAACTGCCTCAAACAAGTCTTCTTTCCTAAAATCGGGCCATAATTTCGGTAAAAAATACAGCTCTGCATAGGCTATTTGCCAGAGTAAAAAATTACTAATCCTGTACTCCCCGCTGGTCCGAATCAATATTTCGGGATTTGGCAGGTGCGAGGTTGACAGGTATTTTTCGAACAGTTTATCGTCTATGTCTTCAGGATTCAATTTTCCGTTTTTTGTGTCGATGGCAATTTTACGGGCTGCATCGCTAATTTCCCATTTCGAGCTGTAACTAAGTGCAAGAATCAGGTTTAAACCTGTGTTCGATTTAAGTGCGTCGATGCAATCGTTCAATTTTTGGGTTACCTGTTTGGGTAGTTTTTCCAAATCGCCAATTGCTCCCAACCGCACATTGTTTTTCATCAGCTCATCGGTTTCATTCTCAATGGCATGCACCAGTAGTCCCATCAGGGCATCTACCTCATTCCTTGGCCTTCCCCAGTTTTCGGTGGAGAACGCATAAAGTGTGAGGTATTTAATTCCAATTTCGCCGGCACCCTCTACCGTTGAACGCACGGCATCCACTCCGTGCTCGTGCCCCTCAATGCGGGCACTGCCGTGCTTGGCAGCCCAACGGCCGTTACCATCCATTATAATGGCAACGTGTTGTGGAATTTTTTCAGTATTTAATTTCTCTTTAAACGATTTCATTACCAGTATTTCCTGTCGTAAGCCGGGCAGGCTTTTTTGTTCAGGTAAATTTTATAAGTTACATGAACGCCCAGATATCCCGGCCAGTCGTTATTATGCAAAAAATCGGTATATTTAATTGTTTCCGCATCTCCTGCATTAGTTGTACTGAACGATAAAGGATCGTCAATATCATCCAGCTTGTCACTAAAAATTTTTCTCATCAGGTACTCTGCTCCAATTCCTATGCGCTCGCCAACATTAAATTTTACCCCAAAACCAAAAGGTATTGTTGGTGCAATAACTGACTCCTGAACTTCATTTCCGTTCACAACCATGGGATGATTCGGATTGATATTAAACAATACATCTAAACTCCCCGGATTATTTGGATCACCAGAACTTAAAAGCTCATACGGAAAATACATCACTCCCAAACCCCCCATTATATAAGGTGTAAAAGGAGTTTTTTTATCTCCCAGTATGTACTCCAGGTAATTGATTTCAACAGACACCGACAAATCCTGAGCTGTTTTTTTAAAACGCCATGACTCGTCTTCAACAATGCCATCGGCCGAAAAAGTACCGTTTAAAAACATCAGTCTCAACGCAGCGCGTTTGTGGAAATTATACCTGAAATAGCCCCCATAATTTAAATTGAACGTTTGCAAAGGCGGAGCTTCTCTTACATCTCCCCAATAAGTTGATGAACCTCCCCAAATACCTATGTCAGCTGTTTTTTGGGCAAAACCTGAAACAGTTAGAACAACTGCTATAAACACCAATACAATTTTTCTCATTTGGTATTCCAAATCGTTTATTCAACAATAGTTTCAGGCATGTTAACAGGCCGGTGAATCTGATAATTGTGATTTAAAGCGAATTAATCAAGGTTTTAAAGGTTGATTAAACACCTGGTTTTCCCTTTTAAAAACACCAAAAAAATTTCACAACCACCTGATTTCAACGAACTTACCTTGCTTGCCCCTTTATCATTCAGCTTTCAAGAGGTACAAAAGTAATATAATTCTAAAAATAACATACCCGAATGTTATTATAAAACCCAAAGAAAGATTAAAAATTGTTAAGCTTACCGGAATATTTAGTTTCGCTTGTCATACCCCCACATCAGTTTGTTTCTCAACGTATTAAAGAAGTCTTGATCGGGCAGCTGAAGTGTTTTTAAAGTGACGTTTGCTTTTTTAATTTTCAGTTCGGTGGAAAATTCAACCGCCTCCGAACGGTAATCGAGCGATGTAAGAAAATGGGTGCCCCTGCCATCAACCTTCAAATTAATTTCATATTTATCGGGGACTACAACCGGCCGGATGGTAAGATTGTGGGGCGCCAGCGGCGTAATCACAAAGTTCTCGGAATCGGGCGTAAGAATTGGCCCGCCAACACTCAGCGAATATGCAGTTGAGCCGGTTGGAGTGGCAACTATCAATCCATCGGCCCAGTAATTATTCAACAACACCTCATCGCACATCGAGGTAATTCTAATCATTGAAGAAGAATCTGACTTAAACACGGCAAGCTCGTTGAGCGCATAGTTAAATTCAGGCGTGTCTCCGTTATTGTACTCCACCCGAAGCAACGAGCGTTCTATAACAGAATAGTTATTATTGAAAATATCGGCAAGTGCACTTTGGATATGATCTTTCGATACATCGGCCAAAAAACCGAGGCGTCCGCTGTTAACACCAACAACGGGAATATCGAAATTGCGGATATTAACTACCGAGTGCAAAAACGTGCCATCACCACCAATACTGAAAATGAAACTGTTGTCAGTGTCAAAATCGGTGTATGATTCAAAAAATGAAGTAAAATATGGTTTTGTTCCAAAGTTTTCAGTCAGAAAATTATAAAATGGCCGGAAAAGCTGAACTTCAATGTCTTCCTTTTCAAAGAAACCAAAAAATTCTTGTAAAACAGGTAAAAAACTTTCGGGAACGGAAATTCCAAAAACAGCAACTTGCATCAATATTTTTTAAATGTTCATAAATTTCATAAACTGATCGTAACGATCGAGGTATAAATCGCTAAGCATGGAATGATCGAGGTACACACCTTTCACATTATAATCGTAACGCATAAAAGTTTGAATTACCGGTGAAAGATCTTCCTTATCAAGTTTCAGAATAATATCGAGGGTTTGAGTACCCGGAATGCGGTCCATGAATGAACTCAGAATTTTGGTGTCGTTGTTTTCCACAATCTGGCTGATATGGGCAAGTGAATAATCGTTCTCATTAACTTCCAAAACAATCACTCCGCCAACTTCCTGCAACGAGAAAAACCGCGCAAAACGTCTGGCCAAATCATAAAGTGTAATGGCTCCCAGGTACTCGTGGCCGGCAGTAAGCACCGCAATTACACTTAGTTTGAGTTTGTACATTAAGGCAGCTACTTCAAAAATATGCTGATCCTCATGAACATGCGTACTGTTAAATTGGACGGCTTCTTTTTCAACGGGCTCACTCAACAAGTTCAGGTCATAAATAAGCTTATCGGAAACCAGTCCAAGATAACTGTTTCCTTTCACTACCGGCAGGTGCGAAACCCTGTAAACATCCATGGAATTCAGCACCTTTTGGCCTTTATCGGTACTCTGCACCGGAGTTATAACGTCTGATATTAATTTATTTGCCAGCAATTCTCTCTGTTTTAAATTATCCTTTCAAAACGAAAAATTGTAACTTGCGCTACTAATTTTTTTGTTATGACAAGACTTAGCGTAAATATAAACAAAATTGCGACACTGAGAAACTCACGCGGAGGTCAAACCCCGAGTGTGAAAGACGCTGCCGTAAACTGTCAGAAATTTGGTGCCCAGGGAATTACAGTCCATCCAAGGCCGGACGAACGGCATATTACACGCAAAGACGTGTATGAAATAAAACCATTGATAACCACAGAATTTAACATTGAAGGATATCCCGGTGAAAATTTCCTGCAAATGGTTGCTGAGGTTAAAGCCGACCAGGCAACGCTAGTGCCCGACACGCACAACCAGCTTACCAGCGACCACGGGTGGGATACCTGGAAAAACCTGTCTTTTTTGAAAGATGTAATTACCCGGCTTCAGGAAAACGGAATCCGTACTTCCATTTTTGTTGACCCCGACCCTGAAGCCATTGAAGGTGCTGCCGAAACCGGAACCGATCGCATTGAACTTTACACGGAACCTTATGCACGGCTTTATCCGCTGGGCCGTTACAAAGCTATTGAACCATTTATTGAAGCCGCGGAATTTGCCGGCAACGTGGGACTGGAAGTAAACGCCGGACACGATCTCAGCCTGGAAAATCTGAATTATTTATACAAAAATATCCCGAACTTGAAGGAAGTTTCAATTGGGCATGCACTAATTGCAGACGCACTTTACTTCGGACTTGAAACCACTATTCAAAAATACCTCGATTGCTTACAATAATATGAAATTGTATTACAAAAAAGAAGGGAAAGGACCGGTTGTTGTAATTGTACACGGGTTGTATGGCTCATCGGATAACTGGATGAACATGGGCAAACGACTTGCCGAAAACCATACTGTTTACATGATTGACCAGCGAAACCACGGAAGATCGCCTTTTGCTGAGGAGCATACCTTCGATGCCATGCGCGATGATTTGGCTGAGTTTTTCAAAAAGCACGACATTGAAAAAGCGATATTAATAGGGCACAGTATGGGTGGAAAAACAGCCATGTGGTTTGCAGCTGATTACCCAGAAAAAGTTGAAAAGCTGATAATTGCCGATATTGCTCCAAAAGATTACATGCAACACAAAGACAGTAGTCAGTACCACCTGCACCGCAATATTTTACTGGCCATGCAGGAACTGAATTTCAGCAAAATAAAAAAGCGCAAAGAGGTTGATGAAATTCTCTCAGAGCGAATTGACAGTTCGCGTATCAGACAGTTTCTTTTGAAAAATGTAACCAAAGACAAAAAGACAAAAAAATACCGCTGGCGCTTAAATGTAGATGTTTTGTACGATTACCTCGATGAAATTGTTGGGGGTGTCAATCCCAAATGGTTTGAAGCCCGCATCCCGATTACCGCCTATCCGGTGATTTTCATCCGTGGAATGGAGTCCAACTATATTATGGACGAGGATTTTGAATTAATCAAGGAAATTTACCCTGAAGCCAGTATCAAAGACATTCCCGGTGCCGGTCACTGGCTTCACGCCGAAAAACCCGACGAGTTTATGGATGCAGTGGTGAAATGCTGCTAAAATATTTGCAAGCAACTGTTAGAGTTAGCGTAGTCGCAGAAGCGTTCAATTAACTCCTTGTTTTCAATTAATAAATGTGAAATATTTAATGTTGCGGTATTTCCCGTTCTCAGCCAAATAATTTTGGGTGGAATTCCTTTAACAATAGACAAATCATAAAAATCAGCATCAAATGTTACAATCGTAAAGTCATTTTCTCTGGCAAATTCCCGAATCTCTATATCAGTTTTATTCTCAAGTTCAACTTCCCTTACGTGTTTGCATTTAGGAAATGTGCTATTTAAAATTCGAATAATCCGGTAAGAAATATTTTGGTCAAACAATAATTTCATTGTACAGTTTGAATTTTATGCTCACGATCAGCAGCATAAGCAAGACAGGCTTTTATGTCCTCTTCTGTTAACTCAGGGAAATCAGTAAGAATTTCTTGTATGGTCATATTAGATGCCAACCAACTCAAAACATCATAAACAGTAATTCTTGTATCCCTTACACAGGGTTTTCCAAACCGTTTATTCGGATTTATTTTTATGATTTCATTGTAATTCATAACACAAATTTACGTATAAAATCAAACTATCGGTTATACTTTTTGGTAATCTCTTTCAAAAAGTTGTGGTGCCTGTTTTTCAATTGCCACCACCTGAAGCGCCATTCCCAGTTATCGCTTGCCGTTCCTGGTGTGTTCAGTCGGGCTTTGGTTCCCAATTCCAGCACATCCTGCATGGGCACAACAGCCATTTTCGCACACGATGCCCAGGCCATTTCAACACACTTGTGCAACGCTTTTTTACGGGGCTTACCGATGTATTCACGGGCCAGTTTTTTTTCTTCGCCCTCCAGTTGTTCAAGCCAGCCCAGGGTAGTGTCGTTGTCGTGAGTACCGGTGTAAACCACAAAATTGGTCGAATAATTATGAGGTAGGTTGATGTTTGTTTCGTCTGTCCCAAAAGCAAATTGCAGCACTTTCATTCCGGGTAACCCGAAATCATCACGCAATTTATGCACTTCAGGGGTAATAAAACCGAGATCTTCGGCAATCAATGACAGCCCTCCAATTTGTTCCCTTAATTTTTCTAGCAGTTTAGAACCTCCGGCGGGCACCCATTCGCCGTTCATTGCCGTTTTGTCTTCTGCCGGCACCGACCAGTAGGCTTCCAGCCCCCGGAAATGGTCGATACGCACCTGGTCGAACAAATTCAGATTAAAATGCAGACGTGCCAGCCACCAGTCAAAATCACGTTTTTCGAGCTTTTTCCAGTCGAATACCGGATTTCCCCACAGCTGGCCTGTTTCACTGAAATAATCGGGGGGCACACCGCCAACCTTTTGCGGTTTCAGGTTTTTATCGAGCAGAAAAATATCAGTATTCGACCACACATCTGCACTGTCACCCGAAACGTAAAGCGGCAAATCGCCAATAATGCTTATCCCTTTCTGATTCGCATAATTTTTTAGCTGAAACCATTGCCTGAAAAATAAAAACTGAATAAACTTTATATAACCAATCTCATCCGAAAGCAATGACTCATAATTTTTCAGTGCACTTTTTTTTCTGAATTTCAGTTCATTGTCCCATTCATCCCAGGCTTTGTTGTTAAAATGTTCCTTAATGGCCATAAACAATGCGTAATCGTGAAGCCACCAATTGTGTTCGTCTAAAAAACGAACAAATTCAATTTCCAGCTTTTCGGGTCGTTTGTTTTGATAACGCTCAAATGCTCTTTTCAGAATTGGTTTCTTCCACTTATCAACGCGATCGTAATCAACACGTGGGCTAAAAAATTTTGGCCGTTTCTCCAAATCCTCCTGTGTTAAAAGGGAGTCCTTAATCAACGAGGCCAAATCGATTAGCAACGGATTTCCGGCAAAAGCTGAAAAACACTGGTAGGGTGAATTTCCGAACCCAACCGGTCCCAGCGGCAGAATTTGCCAAAGTTTCTGGTTTGTTTCTGCCAGAAAATCAACAAAACGACAAGCCTCATTTCCAAGTGTCCCGATTCCTTCCGGGCCGGGAAGTGAGGTGATATGTAAAAGAATTCCGCTGCTTCGGTCACCCATTTTTATAATTTTTCCTGAAAGTGGACAAATGATCAGCCGTTTCGCGAACAATGCGCTGCACGGCCAGTCCGTGTTTTAAGTCGGGAGTAAATGTTTGCGAATCGTTCCCGGTAAAAAACTGGTAATGTGCATGAACCATGCTGCGCAGCCAACCGGGCGGCACGTGCCCCGACGGAAAACTGGTAACCGGCTTGTAATTGCTGCCCACCATCTTTTTCACCCATTGATTGCTGCCTTCCAGGTAATACTCAAAATATTCGGAGTTGTGCGAAGAATAACGCAGCGCACCGTTTTCAGCATATATTTCGAGGTGCACCCAATCGCCGGTACCTGAGCTGATGCGGCTGGCCGACATGTTCCCCACTGCACCCGATTGCGGTTCAACCATCGACAGTGTACTAAAAAGATCGGAACCTGCGGGGACATCACTGAATCCGCCTCCCTGCAAAGCGCTGGTTATTTGCATATTTTCGCCCATAAAAGCCATGAGTAAACTAATGCCGTGCGAACCCAAATCGGCCATTGCGCCGCCATCGGGTGCGGGTGTCAGCCGGGTTTTTCGTTTTTCGCGGTAGGATTGCTGTAAATAATCACCATGATAATATTTCAGGTCAAAATGGATGGGTTTGCCCAGTTCGCCGGTTTGCCAAAACTGCAACGCTTCGCGCACTGCCGAAGTTTGCAGGTATTGAAATCCTACCTGGATTTTTACCGAATCGCCGGTTTTATCGAGGAGGGCTTTCATTTCCTTCTCTTCCTGAAGGGATGCACACACCGGTTTTTCAAGGTAAATCAGTTTTACGTTCGGCATCTCAAGGGCCAGTTTCAGGTGCTCGAAATGGACACTGTTCGGCCCCATGATAAACATGGCTTCAATATTTTCATTTTTCGAAAACTCCTCAACCGACTGTGCTTTGTTAAACCCGAAGTTTTCCGCGAAACTTTCGCGGCTTTCAGCCCTGACCGATGCCACCGATTCAAAAACCAGTTCAGGAGCATCGTTGTAATAAAACTTTAAAGATTGGGCGGCGTAGGCATGAGCCCTTGCAATTCCGCCGGCACCCAAAAATCCGATATGTATTTTTTGCATAAAGTTTATTTTCTAAATTTTTTCCAAAATTAACCAATTGGAAGAAAAGTGCAATTCTTTATTATAATCTTTAAAACCAGCTTTCTCTGCTAATGGATTATGGCGAATCTGAATTCGTAATTTTGTATCAGGAACTGAACGCAAATTATCTTCTAATCGACGACCAAAAAGCGCGGCTAATGGCCGAATCATTGGTGTAAATTGCATCGGTTCTGTTGGTTTATTAATCTTAGCCAAACAAAAAGGACTCATTCAAGATCTTCGTTCAATTTTTACAGTATGGCAGAAAAACGAAAAATATTTCTCAAGAAAACTCTTAAACGAAATCCTTTCAAAAACGGGGGAAGCGCCAATAGATTAAATCGACTAAAGCAAACACATTTTATTTCAGCCACTTATCCAGCCAGCCAAAAAATTCGCGTTGCCACAAAATGCCGTTTTGCGGTTGCAACACCCAGTGGTTTTCTTCCGGGAAATAGAGCAATTTGGCAGGCACATCCTGTAAAACTGCTGAATTGAATGCGGCAAGTCCCTGGCCGGGCGGCACCCGAAAATCTTTTTCGCCATGAATGACCAGAATTGGGGTATCCCAGTTCTGCACATATTTATGTGGCGAAAAAGTGTACGACCGCTGGGCTGCCTCATTTTCTTTTTCCCAGAACGGACCGCCAATATCCCAGTTTACAAACCACATCTCTTCGGTGGTGGCATACATCTGTTCGAAGTTGAACATTCCGTCGTGCGAAATAAAAGCGCTGAAACGTCCATCGTGGTGGCCGGCGAGATAAAACACTGAAAATCCGCCGTAACTGGCACCCACTGCGCCCAAACGATCCTCATCCACATACGGTTCTTTCGTCACCTCATCAATTGCTGTCAGGTAATCTTTAATGTTTTGCCCGCCGTAATCTTTCGAAATCTGCTCGTTCCATTCCACGCCAAAGCCTGGCAAACCGCGGCGATTGGGTGCCACAACAATGTAACCGTTAGCTGCCATCATCTGGAAATTCCAGCGGTACGACCAAAACTGGCTCACTGTTCCCTGCGGCCCGCCCTGGCAGTAAAGCAACGCCGGGTATTTTTTATTCGGATCGAAATCAGGCGGGTAAATTACCCACGAATGCATTTGTTTGCCGTCGGTAGTTTCCATCCAGCGTTCTTCCACTTTCCCCATGGTCAATTGGTCGAGGATGCCCTTGTTTACAGCAGTAATGGCTTCGTCGGTTCCGGTTTGCGGGTCAACGCGGTAAAGCTCTGCCGGCTGCGACATGGAAACTTTTTGTGCTACCAACCGGCTACCGGCCTGTTCAACCAACTGGTAATTGTGAATTCCATCGGTAACGCGGGTAATGGAACCGTCAGCCAAATCCAACCGATGAATCTCATCGGTTGCATGTATATTACTGATAAAATAGATGGATTGCCCGTCGTTGCTCCAGCTCAATCCGCTGGCGTTTTGATCAAACCCTTCTGAAAAATTAGTCTTCTCCCCTGTTTCGAGATCTGCTACAAACAACCGGTTTTTATCCGATTCGTAGCCATCGCGTTCCATGCTTTCCCAGGCCAGGTAATTGCCGTTGGGTGAAAAAACCGGATTTTTGTCGTAACCCATCATTCCCTCGGTAAAATTGGTGGTTTCACCGCTTTCCATATCATAAAAATAAATATCGGAATTGGTAGAAAGCGAATATTCTTTGCCGGTTTTCTTTTTGCAGGTGTAAGCCAATGTTTTCCCGTCAGGGTTCCAGGCAATCTGGCCGGTGCCGCCAAAGGGTTTCATGGGTGAATCGTAACGTTCGCCTTCCATAATGTCAGTTCCCTCGCCCACTTTTCCATCAGAATAATCAGCTACAAAAATATGATTGTAGGTATAATCGTGCCATTTGTCCCAGTGCCGGTACATCAGGTCGGTTTCAATGCGGGCATTGGCTTTGGGAAGGTCGGGATACATGTCGTTGACATTTTCATCCTGCTTCACACTTTTTATGTAGAATATTTTTGAACCGTCGGGTGAGTAGTTGAAACCGGAAATTCCACCTTCAATATCAGTAACCTGTCGAAGGCCGGAGCCGTCAGGATCCATCTCCCAAAGCTGTTTACTGCCCGAAGCAGCTGAAATAAACCCGATTCTTTCTCCGTCGGGCCGCCATGTGGCCCCCGATTCGTTACCCGATGACCGGGTGAGGTTTTCCGGCTCACCGCCCGCAACAGCCACGCTGTATATATCGTTGTAAGGTTTGTTCTCTTCAATATCGTAGTACGTTACTAAATATAAAATAATTTCTCCGTCAGGCGAAACCTGCGCCCCTCCCACCCGGCCAAACGACCAGAGGATTTCGGGGGTCATTACCCCAGCCGACAAATCGGGTGTTTTGGAAACATACCCCTGCTTTTCAACATTACTTTCTTTTTCAGAACAAGCCAATAAAACCATAAGCAAAATAATTACCGGAAACTTACGCATAATAAAAATTTTTGAATTGAATCAGGCTTTAAAAATAAAAGCTTTTTGCTGATTAAGAAATTTACCAAACAATAAACTTTCTTTCCCCGAGTGTGTTCTGCTAACAGTAATCAAAAAAAACATAAAAACAATGTCACAACTTACATTTAAAGGAAATCCCATTCAAATAGCAGGTGAACCACCAAAAGTAGGTGACAAGGCAAAAGATTTTACACTTGTTAAAGGAGATTTGTCGCGGGTCAGCTTAAAAGATTTTAAAGGCGAACGACTCGTTTTGAATGTTTTTCTCAGTCTCGAAACCGGCACTTGTGCGGCTTCTGTCAGGAATTTCAATAAAGCAGCAGCCAATCTCGAAAACACGAAAGTACTTTGTATTTCCAAAGACCTTCCTTTCGCACAGTCACGTTTTTGTGAAGCGGAAGGCATTGAAAACGTAATTATGTTATCCGACTTTGCAACCGGCAAATTTGGAAAAGACTACGGAATTGCAATTACCAACGAGCCGCTTGAAGGACTTCTTTCCCGCACAGTAATTGTTATTGATGAAGAAGGCACCGTTTCATACGTGCAACAAGTGACTGAAAATTCGCATGAACCCGATTACGAAGACGTTCTGAAAGCTCTGAAATAGCCAGCCTCCGGAATAGTCTTGAATTATTATTTGAATTATGGTTCACCCGTGCTGCATTAATTTGTGGTGCGGGTTTCTTTTTTTTGACCCCCTTCATTCAAAAACCACCCAAAATTTTTTGTAATAAATAGTTGTAGTGGCTTCAAATCCTGAGTCAGTGCCGGCAATGAGCCACAGCTCCCCGTTTTCATCGGAAGTAACCGTAAAGCGGTTTTCGTTGGTTACGGTTTTCAGGGTGTAATCATCGCTGTCGGTATCATTGGAGAAATCGCCAACCACCACCATATCCGCACCGCCCTGGCTCTGGTTGCCTTTGTCAATGTTCATACGGTGGTAATTCATGTGGTCTTCCTCCGTGTCCGGTTCTGTTGGGGTGGCGCCGGCTTTTACAAAGACCGATTCGCCGGGACTGCCTCCCACTCCAAACAGACCGTCGGGCACATTTGATGCAAACTCCACGTAAAACGTAGCATAGTAAGTGGTATTGGGTTCCAGTCCGCTGATTTTCCGTTTGATGAACATAAACAGGTCATCGCTTTTGTTGAAACCCGACAACCGCAGCGCCCCCTCGGTTTCATCGAGCGGCGCGGGAAGCGTAGTGTACTCAAACTCCAGTTCGTACGATTCAGCTTCGCCCACCGGGTAATCGGCAAAATCGCCAACCCATCCTTCGGCATCCGACGTAAATTCAAAACTATATTCAACCGGTTCAACTTCTCTCTTGTCGTTGCACGCAATAATTCCTGCCATCAATACGACAACTGCCATCATCTTCATTAATTTCATCATCTTTCTGTTTTCAGTTTGTTTTTGCAACATAATTGCTCCTTTTTTACTGATTACAGAACAGATGCAAAAGTGTTCAGTTGGGTTGCCCGGGAAAGGAAAAAATTCTATTATTTTTCTGTTAACATGCCCCCATTTATCTGATTGACAACTGCCTCCATTTTACCAACGCGGGTTTCCAGGTCATCTATTTTCTGCTGTTGCGACAAAGCAATTTTTGCCAGATCATTCCGGTTGAGGCCGATGGCCACATTTATTAAATTCAGTAACAGGTTATTTGATTCTGACCATGCTTTTCCAATAATTCGGTCCATATCCTCCAACTGGATTTTTTCAGGAGAAACAGCTATGGCAGAACCATCGTTTTGCCCTGAAGAGAGGATGTAATCGCCGATATTTACGTGACCTCTTACCCACGTGGGAACCTGACCCAAAAACGCTACCTTTTCATACAGATCGGCGTTTCCCTCATCGGGCATATTCCCCAAAACGATGGGTTTGCTTGATATAACCAGAATTTGGTCAGCCTCTTCTGTGTTCAATGAAATTTTTCCTCCGTGAACTCCTACCACCTGGCCGATGGCAAGGTCTTCCTCTTCTGTCACCCGGGGCAACCACTCGGCATAGTCAGCCCCTTTGGAGCCATAAGTAATCCCTCCGCTTTTTGCAATGGCTTCCATTTCCATCAGCGCTATTTTTGCTGCCAATTCAGGTATTCCCAATCCGACCAATGTTTTCCAGTCGTTTTCCTGAGCCTCCATGATGAAATTAAAAACAGGATTTTTGCTATCCTCAGGGTTCGGGCTCTCTAAAACAGCGCTCCAGTCCGGTGAAAACCAACCCCAGGGTTGGATATAATCATCAACATTTGAGCTAAAAGTTACACTTGGCAATTCCCCCGGATTTAGATTTGGAAATGAAGCACTACTAAAATCTAATGAAGGCAAACTTCCCAAACTTGTTGTGCTAGGAAAAGAACCTCGGTCAAACTCTGGCCAATTTCCATCAGATAGTGAAGGAAGAGAGCCAAAATTAATTTCAAAGGGAGGTGTAAAACCAAGAACAGTATACAAATCACCTGAAACTTTTAACATGCCTTCAACTTTTTCAACAATAACCGGTGTGTCACCCAGTTTGTGATAATACCCTTCTATCCTGCCTGCAATTCTATCCTTTCTGTAAAAGGTAATAAAATTGTTCTCATGAGTGGTTTCTTCCCTGCCCAGTTTTATGGCTATTCCATCGCCATTCCCGTCATTTTCATTTTCAAAAGTGGCAACAAACCCACCATCACCTTCATCAGCGACATTGTCTTTCACATATAAACTTCTTGTAATCGTGGTGTCTCCTACAAAAAGGTTATGATCAATAATAACCGAGTCGCCACGTACCCTCAGATTACCGCCGATATCCAGTCTGTTGGCGATCCATATGTTCCCGTTGCTATAGATGC
>JBNJGR010000019.1:0-23177 GCA_051747885.1 Bacteroidota bacterium
CCAAACCGGGGGAGCATACAACCAGCTAATGGCTTTTTGTTCGGCTGAAACAATTTCGGCAGAATATAATTTTAACTGGTCGGAGGTCAGTTCTTCGTGCAATTCGGCCGACGGGCTTTCGAATAGCGATTTGTCAGAAATCTGCTGGTTTAGCTGATTGAACACATAATAATCGTAAATACTTGGTATGTTGCGATTATTGTTAAAAAAACCTGTTCCGTCGCTGTCTTTCAGAAAACCTGAAAAACCGAGGCCATGAGTGAGTTCATGTAAAACGGATGTCACAAAATCGTATTTTGTAACCGGGGTGTTGCCGTCGGTTCCGAAATACCAGGAATAATTACTGCTGAAACTGCAGATGATATCCGGTTGGCCGGGATTAATATCCCTTCCGCTTAATTTCTCGGCCAGCGCAACGGGGTAATACACATTTTGCAGCTGCGCCCCGTCGAAATTATGATAAAACATTGATGGGCGTGACAGTGCAATTGTGTTCCCTTCAAGTGGTTTCCACTCGGCCTGCACGTTAATGGTAACATTGGTAGTAAGCAAACTTTCCCAGATTGAAACTGCATATTCAAAAGCCTGCTTTGCCTCTTCAGGAAAATTTATGTAGGCTACTTCAATGTTGGCCTGGTTGGTACTGGCCGATTTTAACCGGCTGAATTCGGCAGGAGGTGCAACAAAAGTTTTGTTGATTTCATCTACCGGAATATTTACAGGATAGTCAAATAGCTCTTCACCAAAATATTTTTGTCCTACAGAATTGCTGACAGCAAATCCGAGTAGGATCACCAGAAGCGTCCACTTCATTGTATTTTGAAATTAAGGTTTGTAAATCAATGACTAAAGTAGTAAAGACATGGTTATTAAACAGGCTGTAATTGCTGAAAATGGTGCCGGTTATGCTGATTTTTTTATCAGTATTTTACTGATTCAGCGAAGGGTAAAATGGCTTGTTTGAAGTTTTTGTATAAGTAAAATTGTAATATTCCTTAATTTTTTTATACACTTTAAATGAATTCATTACAAAAAAAACTATACATTTGCAAAAGCAGCAATCTTTGAAGTTGTTAACTTTCAGGGATTTTAAAGCTGCACAAACCAATCATTAAATCCGCCGGGAGGAATATTTCATGAAAAAAATTCTTGCCATTGACGACAATGAAATAAATTTAGTTTTGTTAAATCAAATCTTCAAGCTTTATTATCCTGATTTCGAATTTTTGCAAGCTACATCGGGAAAAGAAGGCATAGATTTGGCCGAAACCCAAAAACCGGAAATTATTCTTTTGGATATTTTAATGCCTGAAATGAACGGTTACGAGGTGTGTGAAATTTTTAAAAAGCAGGCTTCCACACAACACATTCCTATTCTCATGATTTCGGCACTGGGCCAAAATCCAATTGAACGCACCAAAGGTTTAAATGCCGGGGCCGATGCGTTTATTTCTAAACCTTTCAGCCAGGATGAATTGCGCGCCCAGATAGACGTGGTGCTCCGCATTAAAAAAGTAGAAGATTTGCTGAGGAAAAGAAATGAAAGCCTCGAACTATTAATAAAAAACCAAACCAAAAAGTATTTACAAAGCGAAGAGCGCTTTCTTCAGATTTCCGAGCATGCACTTGAGTTTTTCTGGGAGGTAGATTCGAAAGGTATTTTTACCTATGTAAGCCCGGTAATTGAAAAAATGCTGGGCGTTAAGCCTGATTTAATTGTTGGTGAGAAAAGTTATCTCGATTTGTTTCAGCTAAAAAACAGCAATACAAAAAACAGCACTATAGAAACCAGTTTTTTAAACAATTCGAGTTTTAATGATTGCGAAATAGAGATTCAGCTTCCGGACAAAAGTAAAACATGGCTGTCGGTGAGCGGGTTTTCTGCCTTCGATAAAAAAGGCAGATTTTATGGTTTCAGGGGAGTTTGTTACGATATTACCAAACGAAAACAAGCTGAAATTGCCCTGAAAAAGAGTATGAAGCAAATTAAAAACTACCAGAAAAAACTTAAAAACCTGAATACTGAATTAACCCTGGCCGAAGAAAAGGAACGAAGGCGAATTGCCGAAAACCTCCACGACAGCCTTGGGCAAACGCTTTCACTTGCTTTCATTAAGCTTTCGTCTATTGTGCATGAGGATTACTCGCCACATGTAAATAAGGTAATTAATGAAACATCGGAAATGCTGAACAAGGCAATTGCCGAATCACGAACCATTACTTACGATCTTAGTCCGCCAATTTTATATGAGCTGGGTCTAATTCCGGCATTTAAATGGAAGCTGGAGCAGATTCAGGATAAACACGGAATTCATACTGAATTGGTGGGTGAAAGCGCTGAAATTGACATTCAAAATGAGTTCAACATATTTTTATACCGTATAGTAACTGAGTTATTAAATAATGCAATTAAGCATGCCAATGCAGATTTGATTGAACTGGAAGTGAAAAAAGATAAAAATTTTTACTATATTTCAGTTAGAGACAACGGGGTAGGTTTTAAAACGAAACTTAACCACAAAGCAACGCTCAAAGGCGGTTTCGGGTTGCTGAGTATTACCGAGCGGCTCGATAATATTAAAGGAAATTTGAAAATTAAATCCGACGAGGGAAAAGGAACAGAAGCATCAATATTTATTCCAATTAGTGAAGATTAAAAATTATGGCAATTAAAGTTTTAATAGCAGACGATCATCAGCTGTTCAGGGAAGGCCTGATGAATTTAATTTCTTCTGCACCCGATATTGAAGTTATTGGCGAAGCAAAAGATGGCAAGGAAGCTACCGAAAAGGTTAAAACCTTAAATCCCGACGTGGTTTTAATCGATATTGGTATGCCCCGGATGAACGGAATTGAAGCAACACGGATTATAAAAAAACAACAGCCGGGAATTAAAGTTATTGCTTTGTCCATGCACTCTGACAGGCAATTTGTGAAAGGTATTTTAGAAGCCGGATCCGATGGATATCTGCTTAAAAATTGCACTTACCGCCAGCTTATCGAAGCAATAAAGACGGTGGTTGAAGGAAAAAAATATTTAAGCCAGGATATCACCGAGATGGTCATTCAGGGCTACCTCGATCCAGCCGAAGAAGTTGCAGGCAATAAGACCGAGCTATCGGAACGCGAGCTGGAAATACTTAAACTTTATGCTGAGGGAAAATCAACCCGCGAAATTTCTGAAAAACTGTTTATAAGTGTGAAAACTGTTGGAACACACAAACAACATATTTTTGAAAAACTGGGTTTGAAAAGTAATGCCGATATGGTAAAATATGCCATCAAAGAAGGCTTGATTCAGCTCCAGTAATTTTTATTACTTTAACCCCATAAAAAATGCGAAATTCAGACGTTAAACACGGTAAGATGAATACAAGAGGAAACAGCGTATTACTACTTCTTTTTTTGCTTTTGCTCGCTTCTTTTAAATCTGATAAAAATTATTACGATGAACTCTACCGGCCCCAGTTTCATTTCACTCCCGAAAAAAACTGGCACAACGATCCCAATGGATTGGTTTACTACGATGGTGAGTATCATCTTTTTTATCAGTACAATCCGCGCGGGAATGAGTGGGGTTACATGCACTGGGGGCATGCCATAAGCACCGATTTGGTGCATTGGGAACACCTGCCTATTGCATTGTACCCCGATGAAAATTCGGAAGATAAAGAGCGCTGCACTGCTTTTTCCGGTTCGGCAATTGTGGATAAAAATAACCTGCTGGGGAAACAAACCGACGATGTAAAAACGTTGGTTGCTTTTTACACCAGCCAGCATTGCGGCCAGCGTATTGCTTACAGCACCGACCGTGGCCGCACGTGGGAAAAATACGAAGGAAATCCCATCATTCCTTATGACAAAACCGACGATGCACGCGATCCTAAAGTGGTTTGGCACGAGCCTTCAGGAAAATATGTGATGGCGCTGTACCGGAAAACTTCGGAAGATGAAAAATCGAAGGGCGTTTCGTTCTATGTTTCTGAAAATTTGATTGACTGGGAGTGGAAAAGCCATGTTTACGGGTATTACGAATGTCCCGACCTGGTGCCCATCCAGGTGTCCAACCGGCCGGAAGAAACCAAATGGGTACTGTTTGATGGCGACGGAAGTTACATGGTTGGTAATTTTGACGGCGAAGAGTTTTCGCCTGAGTCGGCTAAAATGAGAGGAGATTTTGGCAAAAATTATTATGCCACACAAACCTGGAGCAACATTCCTGAAAAAGATGGCCGTACGATTCAAATAGCATGGATGCGCGGAGGCGAGTTTCCTGATATGCCGTTTAACGGGCAAATGACTTTTCCGGCAGAACTGGAACTCACAAAATTTAATTTTGGCTACAAAGTTACCCGCCGTCCCGTAAAAGAAATTGAACTGCTGCACGGGAAAGATTACCAATGGGAAAATGAAAACCTGATACCAGGCATTAACAAAAATCTGGTTAGAAGAGTAAGCGGGGATTGCCTTCATATTTACGGCGAATTCGATATTAAAACCTGTAATAATTTTGGTTTTATGATTCGTTCAGGCAGGAATGATACTGGAACCGAGCTTTTGTATAACGTAAAACGTGGCACATTGTCAGTGCTGGGATCAACAGCACCGCTGGCTCCAATCGATAATAAAATTACGCTGGAAATATTGATTGACAAGGCTTCCATCGAAGTTTATGCGAACGGGGGACAAACCGTTATTTCCAATTGTTTTACTCCTGCCGAAAAGTCTGACGATTTAATACTTTTCAATAACGGTGGAGAAATTGGAGTGGAAAAACTTTCAATTTACGCGGTTGAATCTGCCTGGCAAACAGAATAATAATTCCTGGCTAAGAAGTTTATTGTCAGAAAAAGATAGAAATCAGCTGGACAATAATTATGAGCAATACCATGGCCACCGGATAAACCGTGGCGTATGCAATTGAATGGGCGTTGGTTTCAGTCATGGAATCGGCAGCAGCCAGGCCGGGCGTGCTTGTCATACTTCCGCTAAGTGCGCCGAGCATACTTAGCACATTCATTTTGAAAAACCATTTTCCGGCAATCGCGGCAATAATCATGGGAATAAGGGTAATTAATCCGCCCAGCAAAAACAGTTTGAAACCATATTGTTCAAAAATTGAAACTATTTCGGCACCGGCGCTGGTTCCCACTGCAGCCAGGAAAAAAATAAGTCCTAGCTGGCGCAACAATTGATTGGCGGCGCCACTCATTGTCCAGATTATAGGTCCGGTTTTTCCCAACCGGCTTAGCACCAGTGCAACAACCAACACGCCTCCTGTAAGCCCCAGGCTGAAAGAGAAATTACCCAGTGCAATATTTATTTTTCCTACCAAAACGCCTAAAATAATTCCAAGCGCAACCGGTAATATATCGGTATCCGAAAGTCGTTTCTGGTCGTTCCCAAAAATATTGGCCACCATTTCCATGTTGGCTTTGCTGCTGGCAATAATCAGTTTATCGCCAAACTGTAACTTCGAATTTGGTGAGGGGGCAATGTTAATCCCCGACCTGCGTATTCGCGTAATGGTAGCGTTGTAGGTGTGCAGAAGATTAATCTGTCCAATGGTTTTGTTCACCACTTCTTTATTGGTTACCAAAACCGAACGTACATCATAGTTGGGGTCCAGTGGAATTTCCTCTTCGGTGGGCTCTCCAATCAGCAGTTCAACTCTTTTCAGGGCCTCATCGGTTCCCACTGCTTTTATCAGGTCGCCTTTGTGAAGCACTGTTTCGGGGGAGGGAGTTACAGCTTTGCCGTCGTGCAAAACCCTCGACACCACAGCTTTTGTCATATAGCGGATGCGCAATTCACCAATGGTTTTTCCTACCACGTTTTCGTTTTCAATAATAAAGTTACGACGGACTATTTCTGGGAATTCTTCCTTAATTTTTGAATGGTAATCTTCTTCCGATTTTTCTAATGAAATCCCCATTAATTTGGGTAAAAACCTGATGAATACAATCACTCCAATCACTCCAAACGGGTAACCAACACCGTAGCCAATAGATGCCAGCGGCGAACCAGTGTAATCAATTGCCGCGGCAAGCCCGGGTGTGCTGGTTAGCGCTCCGGTAAATAAACCAATGGCAATATTTTTATCAATTTTGAAGGCAAAAACAATTCCCACGGTAATTAACCCGGCAATCAGTATAAGTATTGTGGCAAAAGAAGTGAGTTGCCGGCCTTCTTTTTTAAACGACTCGAAAAAACCCGGTCCGGCCTGAATTCCAATGGTAAAAATGAAAAGTACCAGGCCGAGGTATTGAAAATCGGCAGGAACAATTATTCCGAAGTGACCAAAAACCAGCGCAACAAAAATTACTGCGGAAACATCCAGCGTAAGGCCAAATAGTTTCACCCGGCCAAGAATAAAGCCTAACGCAACGATTAGGAAAAGTGCAAAATAGCTGTTAGAAAGAAGATCCATTATTGTTAATGTTTTTCACTGCAAAGGTAGTGAATTGTTCACTACCAGTTGAAAACAGTGAAAAAGAGGAACAAAACGATGTGAAAATTTAATAAAGCCTTAGGGTTAAAATTTTATGCCAGAAATTAAAATTGTTGTTTCAGGCCAGGAACCCGGTTTCCATTAAAAAGCTGAAATCATCGCCCGGAGCAAGCTCAACAGGTTCTTTCCCTTTTTTAAATATGCGGCAGGTGCGTTCACCAATTAAATTCAGTTTTTCATTTTCCAGTTTAAGAATCGTGCCTTCGCGTAACCCGGCCACATACATTTCAGGATTTATTTCTATAAATTCCATGATGCGTTGTTCCCGGGTTTCACCAGCATGGCCTTTAGCATTTGCATCGAGGTAATGCGGGTTTATCTGAAATGGAATCAGCCCGGCACAGTCGAATCCGCGTGGATCGATTATGGGCATATCGTTGGTGGTGCGCAGGGTGGGGCAGACTATGTTTGCACCGGCGCTCCAGCCAATGTATGGAGTACCGTTAAATGCCTTTTCACGAATCGGGTTCATCAGTTTTTTGTCGTGAAGCATACGTACCAGTTGCCAGGTATTGCCTCCGCCAACCACTATGGCTTCTGCTTCTTCAATTGCTTTTCCCTGGTCTTTAAAAGTATGAACCCCAACAATATGGTGGCCAACTTCAGCAAAACGTTCCTCTACTTTTTCGCAATATTCGTCGAACGAAAATGTGACCGCAGCGTAGGGAATAAAAACAGCTGTAACAGGTTTTTCACCCAAAAATTTTTGAATTTCGTATTTTGGATAATCCAGGTAGGGTTCCCCCGCCATGGTTGAGTTGCTTATCAATAATAGTTTCATGACATTACATGTTTTTTATTAAGCTGCAATTACCGAAAAACCAACGAATATTTCAATGATAATTATTGGGTTTTACCGAATTATTCGTACAAATTATCCAAATCACATTCGGCCAGTTCAACCAAATAATTTCCAATTTTTGTGGTTACATCATTTAAAAATTTTTTCCCTTTTTCGGCCGAAGCTTTTTTGGGATTTCCTACTCCGGTGTCTTCCGAAACTTTATCCCAGTGGCGTGGTGTCCAGGCCACTTTTTCCTGAAGGCTTTTCAGTTTGAATTTTTTCGCTTTTCCATCGCCCGCTTCTTCCAGAGGACGCACCAGTTCCGGAAAGTACTGCATTATTACGCTGGTTTCCATCTCGTTGGCATGGTCGCCTTCTTCTTCAAAATGTTGCGCGAGGGGAAACAGCTTAAACCACTCTACAATGGAAATTAACATGTCGGGGAATTCAGGTTGAAGGTCGCGCACAATTTGTTTAAAGTCGTTGCCGCCATGGCCATTCAATAACACAAATTTCCGGATTCCCTGGTTATAAAGTGCACTCAGCATATCTTCCAGAATCATTTGCTGAGTGGACAAACGGGTGTGCAAACAAAATGGCAGTTCAATCTGCCCCATGTTTTGAATGCCCAGCGGAATAACAGGAAGTACCATTATTTTTGAACCTTTGTCCCAGGCTTTTTGGGCCGCGTCGGCTGCAATGCGGGCTGTTTCCAGCGAATCGGTCCCATACGGTAAATGGTAGTTGTGCGGCTCGGTAGCTCCCCAGGGCAAAACGGCAACTTCGTATTTCTGATTTTTAATCTGTTTCCAGTTGGTTTCTTCTAAAATATAAGGTCTCATTTTTAAAATTTGATTAGTGTTATACCAAATGTAAAAGGTGTCAGTTCAGGGCCTTTGCCGTCAGCAAACAGCGGGATTAAGTCGTAGGTGGCAAAAACATTTACCCGGCGGTATCCGGTTCTGACCATGGCGCCATATTTAAAATTATGAATGGCATACTGCCCCGGCACTTTAAGTTTTTGTTTTTTCCCTTCGGTGCGGTATTTAATTTTGGTATGGCTGCTTATTCTTAACTCACCAAACAACCCTGCCGAAAAGTAAAATCTGTTTTGATAGTGGTTCACGGGTATTTGAAATTCCGCAAGTAGGGGAACCATCAACGATACAATAGAAAGTTTCGATTTTTGGTTCTGATCGAAGTAAAGCGTTTCGGGTTCAATTATCCCGTTTTCGTTCTGGCGGATGGTCGTGCTTTTATCGAGCCGGTAACTTTGCAGGTGCAGTCCCAGTCCGGTAACCAGTCCAATAGTGTTGCGGTTTCGCTGAAGCCCGATATTCTGTTCAATTATATTAATATGCATTGAATTGGAACGAAGCAGGTCGTTTTCCATGAATTCGGTGTTGTAGCCGGAATAATCGGGGTTTAAAAATGTATTGAACCCAAAATCGATACCAGCCCAATTCCCCTTAAAGTTTTCCTGCCAGAAATTGAACCCCATTTGATTCATTTTACGGATATCAATTTTCCGCAAAATTTTTTCAGGATCTTTCTGCATGGGGACAATGGTGTCGGATTGCTGCGACCATAAATCGGTTACTGAACCGGAAATCAGTATCACCCATAAAATCAGCCTGACAATGATTGACGTTGTTTTCAATGGCAATTTTCTGTTCATAAAATTCAACTTGGTATTGAATATTACATCAAACAAAAGTAACCTATTTCGGTTGAAAAAAAGATAGAATCAATTTAAAATGCAGAATTGACCTGTGAAATGTGGTTGTTTATCAACTTTGAATTATGATTTTGTTAACACTGTAAATTAATTTACTTAAACCCCTGAGATTCATTAAAAAAGGTTACCTTTGTGCCCACAATTTTTTACACGTTTTTAAATGACATTATTTAATGAAATGGGTCTCAACCCCGAAATTCAATTGGCAATTGAAGAAATCGGCTTTGAACGACCCACACCAATTCAGGAAAAAGTAGTTCCTTTTTTAATGGATGACAAGCAAGACCTGGTAGCCCTGGCACAAACCGGAACCGGAAAAACAGCAGCATTCGGGTTACCAATTTTGCAGCAAATTGACACGAACAAAAAAGCAACCCAAACATTAATTTTAAGTCCTACAAGGGAATTAGCACTTCAAATTGCCAGCGATCTGGAGAATTATGCCAAACACCTTACAAAAATAAACATAGCCGTTGTTTACGGAGGGGCTGACATTAAAAAACAAATTAACCAACTGGAACGAGGTGCTCAGATTGTTGTTGGAACACCGGGCCGTACCCTCGATTTAATTAAGCGTAAAAAGCTGAAAGTGAATGAAATTCGCTGGTTGGTGCTCGATGAGGCCGATGAGATGCTTTCCATGGGTTTTAAAGACGATTTGGATGCTATTCTGGAAACATCGCCTGCCGGAAAGCAGACCTTGCTTTTTTCAGCTACCATGCCAAAGGAAATTGTTTCTATTGCGAATAAGTACATGAATAATCCTTTCGAAATTTCGGTGGGAAAGAAAAATACCGGTGCCGAAAATGTTGAGCATCACTATTATCTGGTTCATGCAAAAGACCGCTATATTGCGCTGAAACGAATTGCCGATGTTAATCCGAAGATTTACGGGATTATTTTTTGCCGCACCCGCGCCGAAACCAAAGATGTAGCCGATAAACTGATGCACGACGGTTACAATGCCGATGCGCTGCACGGTGATCTTTCACAGGCTCAGCGCGACCATGTGATGGCACGTTTCAGAAGCAAACATCTGCAAATGCTGGTGGCTACCGACGTGGCCGCACGCGGACTGGATGTAAATGACCTTACGCACGTTATCAACTATAACTTGCCGGATGATCCGGAAATTTATATTCACCGCAGCGGACGAACAGGCCGGGCCGGCAAACGCGGAATTTCAGTAACTTTGATTCACCTGCGTGAAAAAGGCAAACTGCGGCAGGTAGAGAAAAAAGTGAATAAGAAATTTATTCAGCAACAAGTTCCTTCAGGAAAGGAGATTTGCGAAAAACAACTTTTTAACCTGATTGATGGCGTAGAGAAAGTGGAGGTAAATGAAACCGAGATAGATTCTTTCATGCCGGTTATCTATAAAAAACTTTCCTGGCTCGAACGTGAAGATTTAATTAAGCGTTTTGTTTCGGTAGAGTTTAACCGTTTTCTGAAATATTACGAAAATGCACCCGATATAAATGTGGATGAATCTCGCGCAAGCCACGATGAATCCCGCTATTCTGAAAAAAGAGGAGGACGTGGTGAACGCAGCGAACGTGGCGGACGAAGTAACCGTGGTGGCCGCAGTAAAAAAAGCCGCGGCGATTACGATTTTTCAAGGTTCTTCTTCAATTTGGGTAAGAAAAACGGTATTAATAAAAGAACCATTATCGATTTGGTGAATGAGCACCTGCCAAACAAAAGCGCCGAAATTGGCGATATTGAAGTGATGAAGAATTTTTCATTTTTCGAAGTGGACAAGCGTTACGAGAAGCAAATTGTGAAATCGATGAAAAATGCCAAATTCAAAGGTCAGCGCATTGGAATCGATATCGCAAAAGGGAAATAATATACTTTTTTAAGAATGATAAGCGAAGCTGTCCGATTTTTGGGCAGCTTTTCTTTTATTTGAGAAATACCTTCATTTTATTGTAATCAAACGTTTTGTATGTATTTCACCTATCCATACTTTTCCATCTGATTTTTCACGACTTGATTTTCCTGTGCTGTTCAAACCGGAAAACCTGAAGCCACATTCATAAGTACCATTTGGAATAAAGGGATATCCTCTTTTTTGAACAGTCCGTGTCATAAAGTCTCCGCTTTCTAATTTTATCAACCAGTTCAATGGATCTTCATTCTCTCCTGGTGCCTGCGACCCGCTTGTACTTTGATATATGTTTTCCGAAGTCCTTAAATAAACTCCATTGTGGTAATAATGAAAGTGGGAATCACCCATAACGAGAGGATCAAAAACATAAAGGTTAAATTCATCATTATTTTTGATTGTATATGTATAACTGAGTTTACAATGGTTAGATGCAGAGTCATTTTCAATAATTTCCACAGTGTCTATTGTACAACTGATTCCTGCATGAAAAACATCGTAATCTTTCAATACTTCAACAATCGTATCGTTTAAACGAAAATCCGGGCCCTGTGGCTGTGCCCGGCCCATCGATATTTTCACAATATCTTTGGGATAAAACCTAGGCATCACATTTATTAACGGGCCATGATAGGAGGACGATGAATGCATTGGCCAGATTACTCCAATATAATGCTGAAAAGAGTCCGTCGCTACAACAAACGGTTTTCCTAACACATGCGCCTCCATTTCGGGCAATTCAACTGACTCAAACAAATGAATCATGTGGGACGAAGTATCGTAATACTGAATATTGCCTTGTGTGACAAAGGGTGGTTTTTGTAATTCCACATCATTTATATCGGCATTTGATACATCGGATCCGTTTAAGCTTTCATCTTCCAAAAAATACATGTTAAATCCAACGTAAGTTGAGTCGTCGATTTCAGTTTCTGGCTCCTCTTCTTCCGGGATATCTATAGGCTCGTTATTGCAAGCAATTAAGGTTGTGAATAAAAACAAGGTGTAAAGAAAGTTTTTCATTTCTGAAAGGTTTTATTGATTTTTGGCTGGTATAAAGTTACAACATTTTTATATGTTCCTCTTAAGTAAATGACAAAATCAAATGCATTTATATATTTGATATTTATAATTCAACGAGCTTCCAATTTTTCTTTGTTTAAAGGCAGGGCGAAAATAAATTTGGCAACCAGGCCGGAGTTGTAAACAATATTTACAAAAAAACCTGCAAGGAAATCCCCGCAGGTTTTAGACAAACATTGTTTAAAATATTCCATTTTTTTGAGACCCAAAAGTATTGAGCAGCAATTCTGAAATATTTTAGGAAATATATTAATTTAAAAATCCGAGAATGCTGATATTCAACTCAACTGAAGATTCGGCTGAAACAGAAAGGTCATTCAGCAGAAGTCCTGAAATCGTACTGTTTGCTTCCAACAAGGTTTTGAAATTTGATTTTCCTTCGTTTTTCTCGTAAGAAGCAAGATGAACTTCATAATCACCTTCTTCAAGGAACGAAAGTTTGTAGCTTCCGTCAGATTCAACTTTTGCACTTGTTACCGCATTGGCAAAAAGCACATTGCTGGCACCTTCTCCCTGAGTTTCGGCAGATGCATTGAAATCACCTTTTTTGTAGATAAACACGTACTGTTCGCCTTCAGTGGCTATTGAGCTGTTTACTTTTCCGTGAACTTCGCCCGAATTTTCTTCATTAACCACGCGGAATGCACCTGTAATTTCTGTCGAGGTAACAAACTTGTAGTCGCTGTCTGAAGAACTTTCGTTGTTACGGGTTACGGCTTTTCGCAAATCGAAGTCAACCACCAGCGAGGTTTGTGAATTGGCATCTACATTAAAAGGCTTCTGGAACGTAATTTCAGACTGGGCCTGCGATTCGGCTGCCAGGTCATGTTTTTTGCTGTCGTCGGTTAAAACGTAGCATCCGGGTGCATTACCCGATTCGTCTGATTCATAATCCAGCACCAGCGAAATGGAGTTGTATGATTTGGCTTCCACTTCGTCACTGATGAGCAGCTTGGCGTTTCCCTGCTGGTAAGCCGAAATTTCTATCGTTTGTTTTGTGAAACCTTCAACCGACTGGCCATCGATTTTAACATCGGAAACGGTTACAAATGTTCCCTGAATGTTGGCATCGTCAGATGGAGCATCGGTAATTTTCACTGAGAGTTGCCCTTTTGTTTCATTCGAAACATCATTTTCATCGGAACAACCAATTACAATAGTTGAAAACAAGATGATAAAAATAGCCGGGAATAATAATTTTCTCTTTTTCATAACTTTCATTTTTAATTTAATTGTATGAATGTTTTAAAAATTTATTTTACCTGAACGACTGCATATTTGGTAATTTTCCAGAATTCCTCCGGATCTTCAATTTTCAAATATGCAATCTGGTTTTCGTCATAGATGTAACGATACGAGCTGTCGGGATGTTCAGAAACTACTTCCGCTTTTTTCGAGAAAATAGGGAAGATATCAGTGTTTCTTTTATCAAGTTCCGTGAAATAGTTTTCATTCAGGTTGTCCTGAAGTTTTTCGTTGCGCCCGATAAAAAGAAATCCCCCGTCGCGTATTACTACTCCGTTTTCTTTCAATTCTTTGAACGTTCCGGTTGCAAAATAGGCTTTATTCAACTCGTTTACCTTTTGGGTTAAAATTTGAGTTGTTTGTTCAAGCGAATCTTCTTTTTCCATAATGTCGGTTTCAAGCACCTCCACTTTCTGGTCCAGTTGAGTAATTTGCGCTATTTGCTCCTGAATCTGGGTGTCGCGCTCTTCGAGCGATTTTTCCAGTTTGGCAATGTTGGCATTTTGCTGCTCAACCTCTTTTGTGAGCCGTGCAATCCGGGTTTTAAATGAATTGATTTGAATGTCAGATGATTCCAGCCTTTCGTTCAGACTGTCAATCTTTTTACTGCTCTCTTCAAGCATGGTGTTCATGAGTTTAATGTCATTCACAATGGCCTCTTTTTCATTGCGGGCACCTTCTTCGTTGTCAATATGTAACTGATTTCGTTTGTTTTGTACAAACGTCAGGTTTTCTTCAATTTCATCGAATGTTTTCGCCATGTCATTAACCAGCGAATCTCTTTCTTTATACAGGTCATCAAGGTTGGTGTATTGTTCATTTATTTTTTCAATTTCTGAGTTTTTGTTGCTGATTAGAATAATTCCTATTACAACAGCAAAAATAAATAGTACACCTACCGCTACTTTTGTCAGTAATGACTTCTTTTCAGTTTTCATAACTTTTTCCTCCTGACTTTTTTAGTTAGCATTTTTAAACTGCCGGGTTAACTTTATTTTTCCGGCATTTCACAGTTTGCCAACTTATGTGCCAGCAGAAAAAATGATTAATTAAGTTCTGAAAATCAATGCTTTATTAATTTTATGTAAATAGGGGAAATTCTATCATTTTGATAGTTTTTTATCAAAATGAAACGAATGAAAGGTGCAATTTAATTGAAAAGGGGGCTATTTTTCTTCTTTGAGCATTCGGTAAACTGTGGCTACTCC
Organism: Bacteroidota bacterium; assembly: GCA_051747885.1. Taxonomy (GTDB): domain Bacteria; phylum Bacteroidota; class Bacteroidia; order Bacteroidales; family Prolixibacteraceae; genus Tangfeifania. The sequence continues at coordinate 14,458 of JBNJGR010000019.1, forward strand.
AATACCCAGTTTGTCGGCTACAAGGTTGTTGTCGTTGTATTTTTTAAGATAACTTTTTACAATACGAATGTTATATTCACGCAGCGTCATTTCCTTGTCAATGTTTTCAGGAATGAGTGCTTCGTTGCCCAAAATAATATTGTCGGCGGTGATTTCGTCGCTGTCAGTTACAGTAACAGCCAGTTCAATAACCGATTTCAGTTCCCTGATATTACCGGGATAGGAGTAGGAAAGCAGTTTGTCGATGGCTGATTTTGAAAGGGTTTTCAGCGGAAAATCATTTTCAGCACAAAATTCTTTTATAAAATGTTTTGAAAGTGTGATGATATCTTTCCCGCGATCGCGCAGCGGGGGCAGTTCAACCGACAGGCCGAAAAGACGGTAGTACAAATCCTTTCTGAATTTTCCTTTCATTACTAAATCCTGCAGGTTTTTGTTGGTGGCCACAATAATGCGGCAATTGGTTTTTACCGGTTTGTTGCTTCCAACCCTTACAATTTCTTTTTCCTGCAGTGCCCGCAAAAGTTTAGCCTGAAGGGAAATATCCATTTCTGCTATTTCGTCGAGGAAAAGTGTGCCGCCGTGGGCTTCCTCAAATTTCCCGATGCGCCTGATATTGGCTCCGGTAAAAGCACCTTTTTCATGGCCAAAAAGTTCGCTTTCGGCCAGGTCGCCGGGGATTGCAGCCATGTTAACCGCAACAAATGGTTTGGCCGACCGCTTTGAGTTGTAGTGAATTGCCTTGGCAACCAGTTCTTTGCCAGTCCCGGTTTCGCCGGTTATGGTAACTGAAATGCTGGTTCGGGTGGCTTTTTCAATCAGATCGTAAATGCGTTTGGTGGCCGCACTGTTCCCAACAATGGTGTTTTCGTAGCTGTATTTCTTTTTTACCTCTTTTCGCAGCGATAAAATTTCGCGTTGCAGCCGAACGCCTTTTCTGATGTTTTGCACGGTATTCAGCAACCTTTCCCTGATGTGGTCGGTTTTTACAATATAATCGTAGGCACCGTGTTTTAACAATTCCACCACCACTTCAATGTCGTCCTGCTCCGAAATCAGAATTACCTGGATATCTTCATTTTCGGCTTTTATTTTTTTCAGCAGTTCCAGCCCTTTGATATCGGGAAGGCGGTAATCCAGCGTAATTACATCGGGTGATTTGTGCAAATTCTGAATGAGTTCTTTGCCGGTGGAAAAGGATTCTATCTCGTAGTCCGGATTCAGCGAAAGGTTGTGTACCAGTAGTTTGTTGTACCATTCATTGTCTTCTACCACAAATATTTTAAACGGTTTTTCATTCATTTTTGCACCGGATTTTTTGGTTACTATTCAGGCTTTTCAGAATATTGAGTTTCTTAATTTTTATCCCGGAGAGTGAAATTATTATCATTTTTCAAATAATCGCTGAATTCGCGGTTTATTTTTTTCAGTTTTTTAGCCATTTGCTGAAAAGCATGTTCAACTTCTGATTCATTTTCAGGACTTTCCCCGGCCATTTTTTCCAGTTTTTTAATTTGATTGTACAATTCAACATCCCCGGTGTGTTTACATTGAGGAGCAATTTGGTGGGCTGTTTCCGAAATGGTTTCCCAATCGCTGTTTTTCAGCGCGGTTTCCATGTTGTCAATACCTTTTTCAGTTGAACTGATGAATATGGAAATCATCTCTTTCAGAAATTCTTTATCGCCATTTGCCATCCGTTTCATTTCCGCAATATTTTCATTTTCTGCCGAAGGTTTTAATTTGGGTTCTTCCAAATTAAGGGTGGAATGAATGGTTTCAAATAGCTGCATTTCTGAAAAAGGCTTTGGAATAAAATCAAGAATACCCGCCTCTAAACAGGCTTTTTGTTCGTTCTCTTCGTTGGTTGCAGTAATGGCAATTATTTTCGCATCCAGTTTTTCTTGTAAAATTGCTTTGGTGGCTTCAATTCCGTTTTTTTTCGGCATGCGCATATCCATCAGAATAATGTCGAACGTATTGTTCAATGCGGCTTTCACTGCTTCCTCACCGTTGGTTACTTCGGTGTATTGAATTCCCCACTTGGTAAAAATTCCCTTAAAAAGAAACCGGTTAAACTCCTCATCGTCGGCAATTAATACCCGTAGTTGTTTAAATTGGTCGTGGATTTCCGGCGAATCGAACTCCTCTTCTTTTATTTCGTTTTTGTCTCCCCCAGGAAAAGGAATATTGATTTTTACCGTGGTTCCGGTCCCCGGTTCGCTGTCAATTTTCACAGAACCTCCCTGCAGCTCAGCCAGTTTTTTCACAATGGCCAACCCCAGCCCGGTACCGCTGTATTTTTTGCCTTCCGGGTTTTCTGCCTGAACAAATTCATCGAAAATAATTTTCAGGTTTTCTTTTGATATTCCAATGCCGGTATCGCGGATTTCCATTTGCAGTTCGAACAAATTTTCTTCCTGTTTTTCAGATTTTGCTGAAAAAACAACTTCCCCTTTATCGGTAAATTTTATGGCATTTCCTATCAGGTTTATCAGAATTTGTTTTAGTCGGAGCGGGTCGCCAATCAATGCTTCGGGCAGGTTTTCCGAAGACTGGTATTTCAATGAAATGTTTTTTTGGGCTGCGTTGTATTTTTGCAGTGCCACCACTTCGTCAAAAACCTTTTCCGGCGAAAAAGAAATGGAGTTGAGTTTTAATTTATTGGTTTGTATTTTGGTAAAATCAAGCGTGTCGTTAATAATGTGGTTTAAATGCTGCGCCGATTGTGCCAGTACCGAAATCTGTTTATTTAAATTTTCGTTGTTTTTTCGTTTCAGCAGTTGTTCTGCCAAACCATAAATGGCATTCACCGGCGTACGCATTTCGTGGCTCACATTAGCTGCAAATTTTTCTTTGGCTTGTGCCAGGTTTTCGGCTTCCTGGCGTGCTTTTTTCAGTCCCCGCTCATAAGTGCGCGCTTTTTTCAGGTAGTTAAAAAGAAGGAAAAGTACAAGCAGCAAAAGCAATACAGCAGCAATTGAGAATGCTGCCAGCCGTTTGTAGGTTAAATTGGCCAGCCGGTCGGCTTCAAGTGTTTCTTCAATCAGGCTGTTGGTTTCCTCCTGTTCTGCCTGCGCAATTAATGCGTTTAATTTATTGGTGATCTGAATATTCTGATTTATCAGGTTCGATTCCAACAGGTTGGTTTCTTCCCCGCGTTCCGTAATTTCATTTTCGAGCTTCCGGATTTGTTCCCTGATTTCGTCCTTTTCAAGGTTACGTTCCACGATGGTGGTGTCAACAATCACTTTTTCCGTACCGAATAACTTGCGAAAGAATCCTTCTTTTACTGTTTCATTTCTGATGGTATCAAATTTTTGTTGTTCAAGCTGCGAATAGATTTCAGAAAATTCAGGTTGAATTCCTTTCGTTTCATTATGCAGATTGAGCACTTTTTCCCAGAGCTGAACTTTGTTAACCGCCAGGTTGCGGATAGAATCTATCCGGATCCATTCATCGGTTTCGGGGGGTGTGAGCCTGTACAATTCCTGAATCTTGTTGGTAATCCCAATCTGAAGTTCTTCGTAAGGTTTTAAATTTTCTTCATTATTGGTAAGCACATACAGCCTGACAATATTTTCGATGGCCGAAAGGTCGGTTGCAATATCTTTTATCAGGAACAATTTATTGTCGGGCCTGGCTTCCTGGTGAATGGAGTCCACGATTTGCGAAAGGTTTTTCCACGCAAAGTAACCTGATGTAATTACTGCTGCGGCAATTATTACTGCCAGCAGGGTAATTTGTGATTCAATTCTGAATTTTGCCATTTCTAAAAGCCAGTTGGTACCAATCTAACGTTAGTAAATACGATTTGTTTGAGTGTTTTATTACCGATATTCCAAAGCTGTTTAAAAAAGTTAAGCTCTATTTTTTTATTGATGTACTGCCACTGCAATTTTTGAGTCGGCGGTGCCGTAATACAAAAACCATTTATTCTGAAAGTTGACCAGTCCTTCCACAAAGCACACCTCATTTACTTCGCCTACTTTCTCATAATCTTTATCGGGATGAATAAAGTAGCTTTCAGTGCGGTCGATCATTTTCCAGGGTTCATTTTTATCAAACAAAGCCTGCCCTGCCGCATACGTGAATTTTGGCAATTCCGGATCGTTGAAATTGGCCGCGTTGCTTCCGTTGTAAATCAGTAAAATGCCTTTGTCTTTCAGCAGTGCATACGGTCCGGGTTCCACCAGCCGGCTGTCGAAATACCCGGGGCGCGGGTGTAACACTTCAATCATTTCATCGTTTTCGGCATTTTCTGCCACTTCCCAGTGAATCAGGTCGTCGGAGCTGGTCATAAAAATATTGGTATCGCCAAAATACATCCAGTATTTCCCGTCAATTTTGGTAGCAATCATTTTATTTTCCTGCTGCTTCACTACAATGGCGCCTGCTTTCGACCAGGTATCTTTGTATTTTTCGGCACTCAAAACAGGGCCGTGTTTGGTCCAGTTTTGCAAATCTTCGGAAGAGGCAAGGCAAAGCCGGGCAGTTTCCCCGTCGTATGCAGTGTAGGTCATGATATATTTTCCGTTTTCACTTTCCACAATCCGCGGGTCTTCAGTTCCGTCGAATAATTTGGAGGACGGCTCTTCCGAGAATTCATAATCTGCATCTTTCCGGTAATTCCACTCCAGCGGTTTCATCTCGTCGTTGTCCGGGTAAAATACCGGCTGGGGTTGTTTTTTAAAATGCAGGCCGTCGCTGCTTACCGCCAGCCCGATGCGCGAAGTGCCGCTTACATCCTGCGCCCGGTAAAAAAGGTAAACTTTGCCGTCTTTTACAATTGCCGCCGGATTTAGCACATTTCGTTCTTCCCAGTGGATGGATTGGTTGTTAATCGGGCAGACAAAAGTCAAATCGGAAGACGGCTTCAGAATCGGGTTGAGACTGTCCACTTTTTCAAATCCCGGAAAAGCCCAGCTCTTTTTTTGTGATTTACTATCAGATGAGGAAATTTGACTGCATGCGGCAATAATAAAAAGGCTTAAAAGAATGAATGAAATATTTTTCATGGTAATTGGTTTGATTTTTAGTAAAAGTAAGACTAAGACATTTTATTTTTTGGAATCCAAAGATAATTTAAGCAAGGTGTCTCAACGCACACAACAGAAATTTTCTCAAAACGGCAACTTTCCCAAATCCAAATTTCCGCCGGATAAAATAATTCCAACTTTTTTACTTTGCACATCGATTTTATTTTCGAGAATGGCGGCCAATGGCACAGCGGAGGAAGGTTCAATAATAATTTTCATCCGTTCCCAAATCAGGAGCATGGCTTCCACAATTTTTGCTTCGGAAACGGTCACGATGTCATCCACTTTTTCAGAAATGATGGTAAAGTTCCGTTCGCCGAGTGAAGTGAGTAGTCCGTCTGCAATAGTTTTAGGATTAACCGAAGGAATCAGTTTCCCGGCCCGGAAAGAACGAAACGCATCGTCGGCGCCGGCTGGCTCGGCAGCAATTACTTTGCAATTGGGTAACAGTTTTTTGGTTGAAATGGCAGTTCCGCTGAGCAAACCACCGCCGCCCACCGGGGCGATAATTACATCAAAGTCTCCTTTTTCCTCAATCAGTTCTTTGGCAGCGGTTCCCTGGCCGGCAATAACGAAAAAGTTGTTGTACGGATGAATTTCGGTAGCTCCGGTTTCCTCCACCACTTTTGCCAGCGTGGATTCGCGGGCTTCGAGGGTCGGTTCGCAAAACGTAATTTTCGCCCCGTAACCTGCCACCGCTTTCTTTTTGATTTCCGGCGAGGTTCGCGGCATTACGATGTGGTCGGCGATTCCACGCAACCTGGCTGCCAGAGCCAGGGCCGCCGCATGGTTTCCCGAAGAATGGGTGGCCACTCCTTTTTGTGCGTCCTCTTCCGAAAGCGAAAAAACGGCATTGCATGCGCCCCTGAATTTAAAAGCGCCCACTTTCTGAAAATTTTCGCATTTAAAATGCAAGTCGGAATCCACCATTTTATTGATACCGGATGAACTCAGAACCGGCGTTTGGTGTGCATATTTCCGGACGATTTCGTGTGCTTTTTCAACGTCCGTGTAGTCAGGAAGGTATTTCATTTTTATTGATTTATTTTTAATGTTACCTCATTTTTCAAAACCGGCAGGTGTTTTTTTATGACCGCCCAGATAACTTCATTATTTACACTATCATAAGCATGAATAATCCGGTTTCGAAGACCTATAATTTGAGATGTATTTTCAAGGGGTTTATCCTGATTTATTTTGTCAAACTTTTTTACTGCTTCGCCGATAATACCTAACTGTCTTTCTACAGCACTACAGGTCTTTTTGTCATTTTCATATTGGGCAAATGACGAAATTCCTGAAACAAATGTTTCAATCAGTTCAATAGCATATAAAATATCATCGAGATACTTTTTACTTTGAAGCGTCATATATTAAAACTTTTGAATTTTCAATACTTTGTTTCAGATACGGATTCCTAATGTTCGGATTTGCTATCAAATCTACTTTTCTTTTGAAAAAAGTTTCCAGTTTATCCCATAGAGAAAGAATTATTTCGCCTCTTTCCAAAGGATCCGGTTCATCAATTTCCACCAGCAAATCAATGTCACTTTTTTCGGAATTAAAATCTCCGGAAACAGATGAACCAAAAGCATAAATTTGCTTTACATGATGACTTTTACATAAGTCATTAAAATCATCCCGATTATTTATGAAATCCTTTATAACCATGAATCAAAGATAGATCAAATATTAATTGAGTTCAATTCTTTTGTTCTCAAACCAAGGCGCAAAGGAAATAATTAAAGGAAGTTCTTTGCGACTTAGCGTGCTATTTCCTCACTAAAATTCTCCTTTAAAGAAAAAAGCTTCCACTCCTTTCACCCCCGGACGTGTTTTGAACAGGCCGCCGGCATGCGGAAATTTTTCCAACTCCTCATCGCTTGTTCCCTGGCGGGCAGTGGTGATGTAAAGCGTGCCTAAATCCTCATCGCCAAAAGCGCAGGACGTTACATTTTTTGCGGGCACGTCGATGGTACGCAGTAGTTCTCCGGTTTCGGGATTCCAGCACCCCACGGCCGAGCCGCCCCACAACGCTACCCAGATATTCCCTTCCGCATCTATGGTCATTCCGTCAGGAGCGCCCATCTCTGAAGGCACCTCAACCGCTGTGCGCGGATTTGAAATGTCGCCGGTTGCATTGTTGTAATCGTAAGCCATCACTTTTCGTGTAGGTGTATCGATGTAATACATTTTTGTAGCATCAGGGGACCACACAATTCCGTTGGAAATGCTGACGTTTTCAATCATTTTATGCACCAAGCTGTCCGGATCAAGGCGATATAGCGTACCGGCTTCTTTTTTCCCATTCATGTTCATGGTGCCGGCCCAGAAACGGCCTGCCGGATCGCATTTTCCATCGTTGAAGCGATTGCCTTCGATTCCTTCTTCCGGGTTGACAATCAGTTTTTTGGAGCCTGTTTCCGGATCGAACTGGTAAAACCCTTTTTCCAGCACCACCATCACCATCCCCGATTCTGCCGGCACAACCGTTCCAATCATCTGACCGGTAAACATTTCCTTGTTATTTTTCAACTCAGGATTATAAAAATTCAGGATTTTACCTGTGATATTCACCCAAAGCAGTTCCCCTGTTTGGTGATTCCAAATGGCTCCTTCGCCCAAATCTGATTGCGTATCGAGTACCAGTTCCACTTCGTTCTTTTTTTGTGTTGAACAACCTGCCAGAAAAATAGCGGCAAATAAAAACAAAACAACATTTTTCATATTTTCTGCTTAAAATGTAAAGATTCCGGCTTTCGCCGGAATGACAACTCCCATTGTGAAAAAGCGCTGCTTTCAGAATTTAACGTTTCACTCCTAAATACTTTCAATCAGCTCTTTCATGATGCGGGTCATTTTGGGTTCGGCTTTCATGGCCACCTGTTGTACCTCTTCGTGCGAAATTTCCACAATCTCACCGGGCACGCCGCTGTCGGTGATAATGGAAATGCCAAAAATCCGGATACCCATGTGGCGGGCCACAATTACCTCGGGAACCGTTGACATTCCGATAACATCGCCGCCCAGCACGCGGAACATTTTGTATTCTGCCGGCGTTTCGAAAGTTGGCCCCTGCACACCAATATACACTCCTTCTTTCACCTGGATGTTGTGTCCCAGTGCTATCAGTTTGGCTTTATTACGCAAACGCTCGTCGTAAACCTTGCTCATGTCGGGGAACCGTGGACCTAATTCATTTTCATTTTTCCCGTGAAGCGGATGTTCCGGGAAAAAATTGATGTGATCGTTAATCAAAACAATATCGCCAACATACCAATCAGGATTCAGTCCTCCCGATGCATTGGAAACAAACAGGTGAGACACACCAACAAATTTCATCACCCTGACTGGAAAAGTAACTTCCTGCATGGTGTATCCTTCGTAATAATGAAACCGGCCCTGCATTGCCAGCACTTCCTTGTTGCCCAACTTTCCATAAATCAACCTGCCGGCGTGACCATCCACAGTCGATACTGGGAAATTGGGGATTTCGTCATATGGAATGGAATCCAGGATTTCGATATCGTTTACCAAACCTCCCAGGCCGGTACCCAGGATTATACCAATTTCAGGTTTGGCGTTTATTCTTTCTTTTATGTAGTTCGCGGTTGCTTTTATTTTCTCCAACATAATTTAAAATCTTTTTATTAAACATTTTACCTTCGTTTTCCAGGAATT
>JBNJGR010000020.1:0-9941 GCA_051747885.1 Bacteroidota bacterium
ATATACTACTTTTTATGAAAATAACAAATTTAAAATTTTCCCCTATTAATAACAATTCGCCGTATAAATTCAATGTTAGTAAGTGTGTACATGGCGTGATCGGGCTACCCTGTGGCACACCTTTTCGCCGTTTGGTCAGCTTCCCGTTTATTTGTATCGGGGAGCGCAGCCATTTGCGAATCAGGCGCATGGTTTCGCGGCATTTGATTTTACGGTAAAGCAGTTGCAGCAGATAACAATGGTCAACTTCATCGAAGAAAGTCTTTAAATCTATATCTACGATATATTGAAACCCTTCATTGATGTGTCCCTGTGCTTTCAAAACTGCCTGCCCCACGTTCCGGTTTGGCCGGAAACCATAACTGGATTCCGAGAATTCAAACTCGAACCGTGCATTGATAACCTGTAAAACCGCTTGTTGAAGTAAACGGTCGGTAACAGTGGGAATTCCCAGTAATCTGGTCTTCCCGTTCCCTTTCGGAATTTCTACTCCTAAAATGGGTTGTGGCAAATACTTTCCGCACCGAACCTTTGCTGTCAGTTCATCCTTGTCTATTTCAAGAAGTTCAGACAGTTTGGTCACGGGCATGTGGTCAACTCCTGCCGAACCGTGGTTCTTTTGGACTTGCCGCATCGCCTGTAACATGTTCTTTCGCGTAAGAATTTGTTCAATCATTTTAGTTTACATTTCTTGTTTCCCTGTTCCGCTTAATGCAGGGCTGGTAAATGCCTCCCTGTAGCATTTGGAACAACTTAACGTTCAGCCCTTCATTGACTTGTGAGACCTCCGCTTTATTCATCGGCTCGTTACTGTCAACTACTATGGCTTCTGCTGACTCCCTGACGAACTTTCGCCTGTCAGGGCCTCCCCAGGTAAGAGCATCTTCCTTCTCCCAATTACTGCCGCATCTACTTGATAAGCACGTTCCCCTTCGGGCTTTCGGACTTTACAATGATGTGCTTGCTTATCCAACTTATCAAGCCTCATATGCAGTTTCTGTTCGTCAGTACCGGAGTTTTCCGCCAGCTGGCGGATTCCTTCACTGTATTCCTCACGGTAAACCAGCTTGCCACTTGCTAACGGTTCGAGGCGTTACCCCCGCCCGTAAGGGACTTTTACCCTGTGAAATATTTGCATTGCAATTTCACAGGGTGAACCCTCTGGAATGAAAACTCAAATTCCACAGGGTAAACCCTCTGGAAATATTTCATGCTACACTTTATTATTTAACCCGGAAAATTTGTGTTTTCAACATTTTTTCAAAGCTTTCAGTAAAGTGTGCACATGCTCATGCTGGGCACACACACAATATAAAACAGTTGGGGCTCAGTGGTTTGCGGGCGTTTGGTTCCCGCTTCAAATTTTTCCTCGGTGGATAAGGACGCAGCCCGAAAACCCAACCGTTTCATATTGTCAAACGTTAATTTTAAATAAATGAACCACTTAAACAAAATATTCGCGACACTGATATTAATTTTAATCACTCTGACTTTGACTGCCCAGATAAATGAAAATGTAAAAAGTGAATTAAAACAAGAATCATTTTTAACATTTGATTTGCTCTCCTCTTTAAATACTTTTAGTCCAAGGTGGAAAATTGGCTATATAAAAAGCATTAATGAAAAATGGAAAGTTGGACTCAATTTAGGTTATGGAAATAAAAATATATCATACACATATTTTGCAGATAAATTTGAAGAGAATTTTATACTTTGGGAATTAAGACCTGAATTATATAAAGTTTTCAAACAAAATGAAAAAACGACAAAATATCTATCCTTAGAACTATTTTATATCAATCACAAAGATATTTTTCACAACAAATATTACTATCCTGAGAGTGGTGGAGAAATTAGCTATGACCATGCCGATTATCAGCGACACAAATATGGTTTTAATGTAAATGTTGGAGAATTCATTAACATAGGCAAAGGATTTGGAATTAATATTTTTACGGGAATAGGTCTAAGATTGAGGGATAATATATTTAGTAATGTTTTGGATCCTCAATCTTCAGAAACATTTGTGGATATGATAAATTTAGAATATAATAAAAAAGAAGGATTAGATTTCGGAATTAATTATTCACTTGGATTAAAACTATTATTCAGATAAAAAAACTAATGCTATTATTTTGCAAATTGCATTGCGGCGCCTGTGCGGTGTTGTTCGCTGGATTCACGCCCGATTTTCCTTGTCCTTCGGACAGGAAATCGCACGCAACCCGCCCCGAAAACCTGGTGTGCCGTTGCGAACAATTTAAATAAATAGATTATGAGGAATTCAACCCCCTGACAAAATGAAGGAAAATACTCTGGCTATTCCGGCTCACATTGTGCCGCTGAATTTGATTGTCAGCTTCAGTGTAAAGTGTCAATTTATTCATTCGATGAGTTTTGGTAGCTTGTTTTTGAGGGATAGGTTTCAAAATAAGCAGTTAACAATTATCTTTGGCTATGAAATGAATTACTGATAAAAAAACCAGATAATCATGGACAAAGCTACAGCAGAATCAACCATTGAATCCCGTTTCAGAAAAAAAGTACAAAGTTCCGACAAAGTTAAAAGTGCTTTCCTTCTGGTTTATTCCGATAAATTAAACATTCATCTGAATATAGCCGAAGGCAAAACAGGAAATATGGAAGCCCGCCCGAAACAACCACTGCATCTGGCCAGCGTGGGCAAACTCATTTCAGCTACAATAACAGGAATCTTACACGACAGGGGAGAATTGAATTTTGATGACAGGATTTCGAAGTACCTCGACCGCGAACTGATGGATAAATTGCATGTGTACAAAGGTAAAGATTATTCGGATGAGATTAAAATCAGTCATCTGCTGAAACAAACTTCGGGGCTGAATGATGTTTTTTACCATCTGTATGAAAAGTTACTGAAAGAACCACAGGTTATTTCGCCGCGGGAGGCCGTTTTGTGGGGTAAAGAAAACCTGAAACCAAAAGCAGAACCCGGCAAAAAACATTTTTACACCGATACTAACTACTACCTGCTGGGGCTGATTATTGAAAATGTTACCGGAAAACCTTATCATGAAGTTTTAAATCAGTTCATTTTCAATCCGCTGGGAATGAAACACGCCTGGATGCATGGCTTTTCGGAACCGGCCGTTCCTTCGGAGTATCCGGCTGCCAGGCTGTACATTAAAAATGTTGACCTTTTTAATGTGGAAGGACTTGCGCAAATCGATTATGCCGGCGGTGGAGTAGTTGCACCCGCTGAAGAGTTTCTGCTGTTTATGAAAGCGCTGGTCAACCATCAGTTGGTAAAAAAAGAGACGTTGGAGCAAATGCTTACCGACGACATCCCGATGGGGTTTCCAACACCCGGTTTCAATTACGGGTATTCCATCTGGAAATTTAAAACCATTCCTGTGTTAATGCCCGAAAAGTATGTTTGCTGGGGATGCGTGGGTGTAACCGGCGCGTTTATGTTTTACCATCCCAAAACGGAATCCATACTAATCGGCACTTTCAACGACTTTTCGTTCCGATCGAAAGCCCTGCAGTTTATGATTGGCAGCGTAGTAAAACAGTTGGTAAAATGTGAAAAAAGCGGAGAGGCATAATATAAATTCCCTTTTTTATTAAGGGGGCCGATGCTACTGTGTTCATAATGAAATAATTAGGAGCCGGTGCAGTTATTTTAATGCCATTTTGTATTCAGTAATTTTTTTAAATTCGTCTAATTGGTTTTTGTGGTTGATATTGAGGGTTAATGGAATTAATTTTCCGATTTTTTTCTCCTGCAAAAAAGCAGTTTTTGTAGTATTGTCTATATCCAGGTTCATAATTCCGTCACGTGTTTTATCCGTAAAAAAATAACTTGTTTTGATGCAGTTTTCCCAAAAAGAAAGCCATACCACTGTTTTCTTTTTGTGCGTTATTTTACACAGCCAGGCCTTCCCATCGTTGTAATATCGCCATTCATGCACCAGGCCAATTTCAGAAAGCATTTTTTGTAATTCATCCCAGGTTTGGTAAAGTTGTTCACTCAATAATTCTTTAAAAAGCTTATCAGAAGGTTTTTGTTCAGGATTTTTCAGCAGTTGTTTTGAGCTTTTGTCTTCCATTTTAGTTGTTATTAGTTGCTAGGTTTCTTAGTTGTTTGCAGTTTAAGCAAAAATCCCGGTGCACACAAATTGTTGCTCCGCAGTTCGGACAAATCCAGCGTTTATTTTCACTTTCCACAAATTTGTTCAATCCTGCATTTCTGATGAATTCGAGGTTTTCAATCATGCTCATACGGTATTTAGTTCTGTATCTTTTATCCAGTTGCTTCAATCTTCTGCACGGATATTTTTCACAGTCGTAACAAAATTTCGAATCCGTTTGGCTTAACAGCTCACAATTTATTATGATGCATTTTCTGCAATATTTTGGCTTTTCTTCATTGGCTGGCCTGCAGCCGATACAGCGATTTTTATCCCGAAAGCAGGCCAAACACACCCCGCAATTCATTCCACATGGTGCTATCAATGCATTGGATATCATTTTTCACTAATTAGCTTTTACACCTCCAAAGCCACCAGCTTTGCATCCACCCCTTTTACTAAATTGAGTTTCCTGGTAATTTCTTCGTGCTTTTCTTTTTCACCAGTCAGTTCGAGGAAAATCAGGCCACTGTCGGAGCAGTTTTCCAACACGCCGTCGTGAATGCCCAAACGGGTTTTGATGTAACAACCCCAGCCGGTTAAAATTTTTTGCACTTTTTCGGCGGTTTCCTGGCGGTGCCTGACCAGAATGAGTAATGCAGTTCGTTTCATTTTTTTTTGATTTTTGAAATTTGTTTGAAATGTACAAAATTTCCGGATTTAAAAGTAAAATAACTCAATGAAAATGAGTAATCCAGGGAAACCAATTTTTTACTTAATTGAATGTACAGAAACAATTTTTTCGGGCTAATTTTTTAGTATTTAATATTTTCTTTCTATGTTTATTCATTGTTTTAAATTTATGGAATTCGTACATAATTTATTTAAATAATTCTAATTAAAATTTTAAAAAGGAGGTAATTATGGCAATTAAAAAAGTATGGATTGAAGAGGGCTGCATAGCCGATGGAATTTGTAACGATATTTGTCCTGGTGTTTTTGATTTGGATGATAACGGCGAAGCTTTTGTTAAAGACGACGCTGATTTAGCTGCAAATGAAGACGACATAAAAGAAGCTGCTGAACAGTGCCCGGTTGAAATTATCAGGTTCGAAGAAGAGTAGTTGTTATAAAACAACACATTAAAAAAAATTGCGGAAGAGTAATTTTACCGCATAAAAAGGCCGGATATTCCGGTCTTTTTTTTAAACTCTTTTAAGCAGTTTATTGTAACTTGTGTGCAAAATTAACTGAATTATGAAGAAAATTGGGTTGGCACTGGGAGGCGGTGCTGTATTGGGAGCAGCTCACGTGGGTGTACTCAAATCCCTTGCTGAAAACGACATAGAAATCAGCTATATTGCGGGAACAAGCATCGGCGCATTTGTCGCTTCTTTTATTGCCTTCAAAAAAAGTTGGCAGGAAATTCAGGAAATTGCCTCGGAACTGAAATGGATGGACGTTACGGGAGTTACGCTTTCGAGGTACGGATTGCTGTCCAACGAAAAGCTGGGCAAACTTATAATTAAATCTATTGGCAATAAAAACATTGAAGATGCCGGTATTCCGCTATCCATGCTTGCCACGGATGTAACCACCGGCGAAAAAGTAGTGTTGAATGAAGGTCCGGTTGCCCGGGCAGCAATGGCCAGTACCTGCATCCCCGGAATTTTTAGTCCGGTTGAAATAGATGATAAATTACTGGTTGACGGCGGGATTGTTGAAAATGTACCTATTAACACCGTCAGGGAAATGGGAGCCGATTATGTAATTGGTGTAGATTTAAATGCCAAACATGCTTACGAAAGGCCCGGAAATATCCTGGATGTGATTTTGAACAGTTTCCACTATACATTAATGACTGCCTCGAAATTACAAACCGAAGATGCAGATTTGCTGATAAAACCCGACTTGTCGTCGTTTAACCGCACCGATACTGACCAGATTGAAAACCTGATGAAACAGGGATACAAAGATTCAAATAAGACACTGAAAAAAATTAAGGATGAGTTGAAGGCCTGATTTTCAGGTGCGGTTAGTTTTTTATCCAGTTCAGAATTTTTTCATTGGTTGGTTTCACTTTGGGCTCCACCATATCAACCAACCGGCCGTTTTCATCAATCATGTATTTTTGAAAATTCCAGCTTACTTCCGAATCTATTTTGCCGTTTTTACTCTTTTGGGTAAGCCATTGGTAAACCGGGTGAATATCGTCTCCCTTAACTGATATTTTTGACATCATCGGGAAGGAAACGCCGTAATTTTTTTCGCAGAAAGTTGCAATCTCAGTATTGGAACCTGGCTCCTGGTTGGCGAAGTTGTTAGCCGGGAAACCGATAATTGTAAAATTCGCTCCACCATATGTTTCGTACAATTGCTGAAGTTGTTCGTATTGTGGAGTTAATCCACATTTTGAGGCAGTGTTCACTAACAGCACTTTTTTACCTTTAAGGCTTGAAAGTTCAAACTGGTTACCTTCAATATCTTTAACAGAAAAATCGTGAAGCGAGGCCTGCCCAAAAGCAAGAGTAAGTGAAAACAGGAAAAGGAGTGGAAGAATTGTTTTTTTCATGCTGAATATTTTTAAAGTTTCTCAGGTGAAACAATAAAATGAGCTGAAAAGTTCCCGGAATTAATTTTTATGTACAAAACTAAACTGTAATTTTATACCAGTCAATCAATAAAAACTAAACCGGAAATCATGGGAAAGAAAAAGAGTGAATCATCTCCCCAAAACAAAAACACAGCTTTATCCAATGAAAATTTAATCGGCCGCAGAAGGTTTATAGGAGGCGTAACCTCAGCTGCTGTAGGTTTAACAGTTGTCCCTGCCCATGTTTTGGGAGGCAGCGGGCAAGTAGCTCCCAGCGATAAAATCAATATCGCCTACATTGGTACCGGAACACAGGGATTGCGCGAATTACCAGCGTTGCTTGAGATTCCTGAAGCTCAGGTTGTAGCTGTGTGTGATCCGCAGAAGGAGGCTATTGGTTATTACGACTGGAGTCCCAGCGGCTTGCTCAACGAAATGCGCAAAACCATTGGTAAGCCCAACTGGAAACCGGGAGGTGACAATACCATTCCGGGTGGACGCGACACCGGGAAAGCGATCGTGGATGGTTATTATGCCAAAAACCGGACAGATAGTAATTACAAATGTGCTGCTTATGCCGATTTTCGCGAACTATTTGAGAAGGAAAAAGACATTGACGCGGTGAAAATTATGGCCACCGACCACTTACACGGTGTGATGGCTACTGCGGCACTGAAACGGGGCATCCACATGACCATGCACAAACCCATTTCGAACAGGCTGGAAGAGGGTTTCAAGGTGGTTGAAATGGTAAAAAAATCAGATGTCATTACCCATTTTATCCCGTGGGAAAGCAACGGATCGATGGAGCAGGTGCTGGCGTGGATTAACGGCGGTGTTATTGGCGAACTGAAGGAAGTGCACAACTGGTCGAACAGGCCGGTGTGGCCGCAATATGCCGAAATGCCCAAAGACAAACCGCCACTGCCTAAAGGATTCGACTGGGATTTGTGGCTGGGACCCGAAGCCAGCCGCCCTTACCATCCGCATTATACCAACATGGTTTTCAGAGGCTGGTACGATTTTGGCGGCGGCGCCATGGCCGACATGGGGCACTACAGTCTGTGGACTGTTTTCCGCGGACTCGAGCTCGAAAAACCTATCATTGTGGAACCTAACCTGAGCCATGTTTGCGGGTTGCGGTCCAATGCAACGGCCTATAAAATTCAGAACGATTACTCGTTTCCGCTTGCCTCCTCGGTGCGGTTTAAATATCCGGCAAAAGGAAATCGTCCGGCTGTCGATTTAATCTGGCACGACGGGGGCATGCGCCCGCCTGTTCCAGAAGAGTTTTATTCTGAAGGCAAAGAGTTTCCGGCAGAGGGAATGATGTTCGTTGGCACGAATGGGAAAATTCTTTCCTCTCAATTTACGCTCAGCGAACCGTATGTTTTGTCAGGCGATATGAACCTGGCACGTGAGCTGGAGAAAATTATTACTTATGAACGGAAGTCAGGAATAAAACTGTTTGTGGAAGGAGTGCGCAATAATGAGCCGCTTGAGGGCAGTTTTAACTTTGCCTGGCCGATTACTGAAGCTGTAAATTTGTATGCTGCTGCTTTGCGTTCAGGAAAAACATTGAAATACGATGCCTCAACACGAAAAATTACTAATGCGGAGGAGGCAAATAAATATTTGAAACGTGATTACCGGAAAGGCTGGAGCCTGGAGGAGATTTAGTTTAAAGTTTAAGGTGTAAAGTTTAAAGAAAATACTATGAATTATTCCAGAAGAAATTTTATAAAAAAGACCGGTACGTCAATTGGTGCTGCAGCGCTGATGAGCCAGCTTCCTTTAAATGTATTCGGTATGGGAGCCAAAAAACCGGAATTGTTCGGTTTTCAGGTGTGGACAATCCGCCAGCAGTTGTTTGAAGATTTTCCGGGAACATTGAAAAAGATGGCCAACATGGGTTACAAGCAAGTGGAGATGTGTTCGCCGCTTGGATATTCCGATTCAGGTTTTGAACCCTTAAACCACATGAGTGGAACAGAAATGCGGAATATAATTGAGGATGCAGGTTTAAAATGTACCAGTTCGCATTATAATATGGGGGAGTTGCGCGACCACCTCGATAACCGGATTGAGTGGGCTAAAGGATTGGGAATGAAACAGATGGTTTGTTCCAGTTTCTGGTTGCCCGAAGATGCATCGGTGGATGATTACCGCCGGGCTGCCGACGAACTGAATACCATTGGCGAAAAAACAAAAAAAGCCGGCATTCAGATGGGGTTTCACAATCATCACATGGAGTTTGAAAAACGTGGCGATGTATTGATTTATGATGCCCTGCTCGATCAACTCGACCCGGAACTGGTAAAAATGCAGTTTCAGGTGGCTGTTATTGATATTGGGTATAAAGCTTCGGATTATTTCAGAAATTATCCGGGCCGGTTTATTTCTGCGCATTTAGCCGATTATTCAAAAGAACAGGAAAAACAGGTGCCTGTGGGGCAGGGAATAGTTGACTGGCCGGACTTTTTTGAGGCGGCAAAAGTTGGAGGGGTAAAAAATTTCTTTGTTGAAATGGCGCCCGAAACCTTTGCCCCAAGTGCTGAATATTTGATGAGTATCTGATACCGCAACCATTCACCCGGTGACTCGAAGTCACATAGTGAATAATTAGGTAATAAGATTTTGATTTGTTGTAATTTACAGTCGGTTACTAAGGTTTTTAACAAGAATAAGGTTTTGTTAGCATTCTCTAATTGGTAAGCAAATATCATCAAATTCAAAACCATCCCTGCCAACCCGTTCTTGACCTTATTACCTAATTTTGTATAGGTCAGAATTGATATTTTTTCCGTGTAATTTTTACATAGTGGTTTTTTTCGGAGCATCGCGTGGTTATTAAAGATTTAGAAGTTGTTTTGTTTTTATGTTTTAAGTGGTAACTGCAAATCCCAACCCGTCAAGCGGTTCTCATCCGCTCGACGGGTAAATTCTATTATTGCAGGCAATCAATTTACCGGAAATGTATTTTTGTGCGGGGAACCTGTAAACAGGAAAGCAACGCGATTAAAAATCGCATCACCCGGTTCCCCGGCATTTTTCAATTTTGAGCATGAAAACAATTTCCATGTAAAATTTTAGGGTTTGCTCAAAATCTGTGAATCTGTGGCTTTTGGCTTTTGCACCTATTCACCCGGTGACTCCGAGTCACCGGGTGAATTTCAAAATCATTCTCGCAAAATTCTACCGTATATCTTTCTCAATAAACCCTGACCGATCCGGCG
>JBNJGR010000020.1:10041-22741 GCA_051747885.1 Bacteroidota bacterium
CTATTCACCCGGTGACTCCGAGTCACCGGGTGAATTTCAAAATCATTCTCGCAAAATTCTACCGTATATCTTTCTCAATAAACCCTGACCGATCCGGCGGTTCCGGTGTATCCACTTTTTTAGTTGGATTTTCTTCGAGTTCTTTTAGCAGCACTTCCACCGCTTTTTCAAGGCTGGGGTCGTTGCCTTTGGCCAGTTCTTCCGGGCGGTCCATTACTTCAATGTCGGGATAAACACCGATTCCTTCAATGATCCATTCTCCGTTTTCATCAAATACCCCAAATTGCGGAACAGAAATGCTGCCGCCGTCAACCAGCGAGGCATTGCCCGAAATTCCCACCAATCCGCCCCAGGTGCGTGTGCCAATGAGCTGGCCAAGACCTTTCTTTTTAAAATAGTAGGGAAAAGCATCTCCGCCCGATGATGAATAGCCGTTGATGAGCATCACCTTCGGTCCGTCGTGGGCAACACCTGGAGTCTGCATCGGGTTGAGTCCGTTGCGTTGCCAGTAGGTCAGCGTTTTGCGGTCGAGCAAATCGGTCATCACATCAGGTATGAAACCGCCCCCATTGTACCGATCGTCGATAATGAGCGCTTCTTTGTTGTGGTAGGCGTACATTCCCCTGAAAAGCTCTCGGTTGCCTTCGTACGAAGTATTCGGAACGTGAATGTAACCAATTCGCCCGTTTGAAAGTTGTTCAACCATTTGGCGGCGTTCATCCACCCAATCAAGGTACATGAGCTCCAGTTCGCTTTTTACCGGTTTTATGAGTGAAGTGCGGGCATTGCTGCCATCTGCATTTACTGAAACCGTAATCTCCATCAGTTCGTTTGCACTGTTTTCCAGGAAGCGGTAAGGATTTTCACCGGTTTTAATTTCCTGTCCGTTCAGGCTGATGAGGTAATCGCCTTCATTTACATCCACTCCAACTTCAGTAAGCGGTGAACGGCGGCTGTCGTTCCAGTTTTCGCCCGGGTAAATTTCAGCAATGCGGAATCTGCCGGCATCTGAATCCGTTTCAAGACGCGCCCCCAGCAATCCGCCTTCCACACGTTCAGGATTATCAAAATCTCCATAGTTTACATAAGCATGACCGGTGTTCGATTCGGAGACCATTTCGCTTAAAATATAGTCGAGGTCGGCGCGATGGCCAACGTAAGGAAGCAATTTGCTGTAATTATTTTTTATTTCATCCCAGTCAACGCCGTGGAGGTTTTCCACATAGAAATAGTCGCGGAAAATGCGCCAGCCATCGTTGTAAATCTGGTTCCATTCCTTCACCGGGTCAATTTTCATGTCCATGTTTTCCAGGTTCAGCTTGCCGTCTCCGGGTTTGCTTCCTGGTTTAATGGCGGTGATGCCAAAATCGCTGCCCGAACGGTACAACATCGTTTTGCCGTCGGCTGAAACCAGAGTCTGTCGTACTTTATCCATTATTTCAGTGCTTTCTTCTTTCTCAATGTCGTATTTCTGCAGTTTACCACCTGCAATGTAAAGCAGGCCACCTTCAACAGCTGCCAGGTTGCGGTAGCCGTCGGTGCCCATCGGCAATGCCATTACGCGTCCGGTCAATCCTTCAAAATCGATTTCAACCTGAACAGCCTCTTCTTCGTTTCCGTTTTCAGCAGTATTATTTTTTTTTTCCTGATCCTCAGTTTTTACAGGTTCCGTATCGTTTTTGTCTTTCAGCAGTTTTGGACCGTCGGCCTGCAACGCCATTGCGTAAATCCGGGTGGCATCATTATAAATGTAATTGAATTCGAAACTCGAGAAATCGAGGTTGAAGTCACGGTTCGACAGGAAGAAAATGTACTCGCCGCCTGCCGAGAAAACCGGGGAATAATCGTTAAACGTATCGCCCGTAAGTTGGTGGTTTTCTTTTTCGTCAATGTTGTACACCCAAACGGTTGATTGCCCGTTGTCCGATTCTTTTGAATAAGCAACCCATCGGGAATCGGGCGAAAAGGAGTAGTCTCTGATTTCGCTGGTGGTTCCTTTGGTAATGATGACCTCGCTTTTTGCCTCCACATCAAAAAGTTTCAGGTTCAGTGTGCGGTCGGAATACAGCAGGTATTTGCTGTCGGGCGACCATTCACTGCCGTATTTCCATGCCTGCGAACCGGAAGAAACCTGCACCGGCTCGGTACCTTTACTGTTTTCGAGCAGGTAGATTTCGTATTCTCCGGTGACGTCAGAGTAATAAGCAATGTATTTGCCATCGGGCGACCAGCTGGGATAAATTTCGCGCACACCCTGTGTTTGTGTCAGGTTTTGGGTGATGCCGTTTTCTGCCGGAACCGAAAAAATATCGCCGCGTGCATCAAACAAAGCCCGTTTTCCGGTAGGAGAGATGGTGAAACTGTGAATGTCGTCTTTTACATTTTTGAAATAGGGAAGCCGGTTGGGATTGTCGTAATTGATATTCACCGTAATTTTTTCAGTTTCGCCGGTTTCCAGGTTTGTTTTATAGAGAAATCCGCCGTTCTCAAAAACCAGCTGCCCATTTTGCCCCGAAGGCCACATTACGTCGTAGGTTGAAAAGTCAGTGATTTTTTCAGTTTCTTTGGTTTCGGTGTTGTAGCGGTAAATGTTCAGTTTCAGGTCGCGGTCCGATGCAAAAAAGATATTTTCGCCATGCCAGACCGGCCACTGGTCGGAACCTGCAAAATCGGTCATTTGCTCCGATGTATTGTTTTCAAGATCGTAAATCCAGAGTTCTGTTGCGCGTCCGCCCTTGTATCTTTTCCAGGTTCTGAATTCCCTGTCAACCGGTGTGAAGCAGAGCTTTTTCGCATCGGGAGAAAAAACGGCGAAACCTCCGTTGACAATTGGCAGCGGTTTTTCCATGCCGCCGTCGATACTTACCGTGAAATATTTTCCGTTTCGTTCGCCAAATTCAGTACGGTTGGAGCGGAACAGGATGTGCTTGCTGTCAGGTGTCCAGTCGAGCACCACGTTATCGAAACCACCACGAGGGGGCATCATGCCCACCGAATTGTACCAGGTCAGCTGCTGGGGCGTTCCGCCTTTTGATGGCATAACAAAAACCTGCCGGTTGCCGGCATACTCGCCTGAAAAGGCTATCCATTTTCCGTCGGGTGAAATTTTCGGGAACAGTTCCATTCCTTCGTGTGACGTGAGTTGTCGTGCGTCGCCGCCGTTTGCATTTATAGTCCAGATATCGCCTGCATAGACAAAGGCAACCAAATCGTTGTTAATGTCGGGAAATCGCAGTAATCCGGAGTCATTTGCCGCGCGGGCACTAAACGTTAAGCCTGCAATAAGAAGCAGGGCAACAGTGAGTTGTTTTATTTTTTGCATAGAAAATAATTTTTAACTGTGACAAAATTTTTTGGAATTCCGAAGATACAAATTCACCGGAAACAGCGAAATGATTTTCATTCACTTGTCAAACCGCTTTCTTTTAGTCCAATTGGCGACAAAATAACTACAATTTCATCCGTCAAGCGGACCAGAGCCGCTGGACGGATTGTTATCCCATCACCACTTTCACGTTGCAGGAGTTTTTCTTTTGAACCGGAATTATCTTCCCATCCATTTTTTCGCTATCCACCCACAACTCTTTTATTCCTTTTGAAACATGAAATGGGTTCATCACTTTAATATTAAAAGTAGTTCCTCTGAATTTTCGTTGAACGGTGAATCCATCCCAGTTTTTGGGAATGCAGGGATTTATAACCAGTCCGTCGTAATCGGGCTGAATTCCAAGGATATGCTGTGAAACGGCAAAAAAGTTCCATGCTGCTGTTCCGGTGAGCCACGAGTTTTTGGCCTCGCCGGATTTCCAGGCATCTTTCCCGGCAATCATCTGGGCATACACATAGGGCTCGGCCCGGTGCAAATCGCTGATTTCTTCCAGGTAAGCAGGGCATATTTTTTTGTAGTATTCAAATGCCTGTTCCCCGTTTCCGGCAGCGGTTTCTCCAATCATTATCCAGGGATTATTGTGGCAGAAAATGCCCGCGTTTTCTTTGTAACCTTCAGGATAAGTGGTAATCTCCCCTTTGCTGAGGTCGTATTCAGAATAGGGAGGATTATTGAGCACAATGCCGTATTTGCTGTCGAGGTGTTTTTTAACGGAATCGAGCGCTGTTTGCGGCCAGTTTTTTTCTTTGCCGATTTCGGCCATGGTGCAGAAACCGTTCGATTCGATGAAAATTTTTCCTTCTTCGCACTCATTGCTCCCCACTTTGTTTCCGAAAAAGTCGTAAGCCCGCAAAAACCAGTCGCCGTCCCAGCCGTGTTTTTCAATGGCCGTTTTCATTTTGCTTACTTCATCTAAAATCTGGCGGGCTTCATTTTCTTTTCCCTGGATTTGCAGCAGTTCAGCATAGTCATTTCCGTACAAAACGAATATGCCTGCAATCATCACCGATTCAGCCACGCCACCCGATTTGTTTTCGGTGGTTTGAAACGATTCATCAGGATTCGTGGAAAAACAGTTGAGGTTGAGGCAGTCGTTCCAGTCGGCGCGACCGATAAGCGGCAGTCCGTGCGGCCCCAGGTTGTTCACCACATGTAAAAACGAACGGTTCAGGTGATCGAGCAGCGGTTGTGCTTTCGCTGCATCATTATTATAAGGAACCATTTCATCTAAAATGGAAAAATCGCCTGTTTCTTTGATGTATAAAGTTGTGGAAAGAATCAGCCAAAGTGGATCGTCGTTAAAATTTCCGCCAATGTCGGCATTACCTTTTTTTGTGAGCGGTTGATACTGGTGCCAGGCTCCGCCGTCTTCGAGTTGCGTGGCAGCCAAATCCAAAATCCGTTCGCGTGCTTTTTCGGGAATGAGGTGCACAAAACCAATCAAATCCTGGTTGGAGTCGCGGAATCCCATGCCACGGCCAATTCCCGATTCAAAATAGGATGCCGAACGCGACATGTTGAACGTGACCATGTTCTGGTACTGGTTCCAGATGTTTACCATCCGGTCGAGTCGTTCGTCGTGGCTGTTTACCTGATAATTCGAAAGCAGTTCAGTCCAATAGTCTTTCAGTTTTTGCAGTTCTGCGTCCACGTTTTCAGCGGTGGCAAATTGCCGGATTAACCCGCGGGCTTTTGTTTTATTGATTACTTTTTTCGATTCCCATTTCTCATCCTCCTTGTTTTCAACGTAACCAAGCAGGAAAATCAGTTCTTTTTCTTCTCCGGGATTCAGTTCAATTTCCAAATTATGCGAAGCAACCGGTGACCAGCCGTGCGCCATTGAGTTTTTAGGTTTTCCCTGACTGACCACTTCCGGGTCGGCAAATGAGTTGTACAAGCCGACAAACGATTCGCGGTCGGTATCGAAACCGTCAATTTTTTCATTTACCGAATAAAAAGCATAGTGGTTGCGTCGTTCGCGGTATTCGGTTTTGTGGTAAATGGTTGAGCCGTCAACTTCCACTTCGCCGGTGTTATAATTCCGCTGAAAGTTGGTCATGTCATCGAGTGCGTTCCACAGATTCCACTCCACATAAGAAAACAGCTTGAAACTTTTCGTTTCTGCCGAGTGGTTTTTTAGTTTTACTTTTTGAATTTCAACTGGTTTACCTAACGGTACAAAAAAAGTAACGCCGGCAGAAAGTTGGTTTTTTGTTCCTGAGATTTTTGTGTAGCCCAGTCCGTGCCGGCACTCATAATTATCGAGTTCGGTTTTTACCGGTTTCCAGCCCGGCGACCAAATGGTATCATTTTCTTTTATGTAAAAGTACCTTCCGTTATCGTCGATGGGCACATTATTGTAGCGGAAACGGGTAATTCGCCTGAAGCGCGGATCTTTGAAAAAACTGTATCCACCCGCCGTGTTGGAAATCAGGCTGAAAAAATCATCGTTGCCGAGGTAATTAATCCAGGGCCAGGGTGTTTGCGGAGTTGTAATGACGTATTCCCGCGAGTTATCGTCGAAAAGGCCGTATTGCATTTTGTTTGATTAAGTATAAAGTTACACAAATGTAACTCATATTGTAATTCAAACAAAAAGAAAAGTGAATTATTTGGTAATCCCAGGCCAGTCATCGGTTCGGAACGGATTGGCTGGTAATCCTTCCTTGTTGTACAAATTCACATCTTCGGGATTATCGGCCCATCCGTAGCGCACGGCCACAGGGTTTGGCACTTCATCAGAATAAACAGCCACGGTGTTTTCGTTTGTCAGTTCGGCTTTCGCCCAGTGGAATTTTTTGTCGGGGCCGGCAATGCTAAAACCTTTGATGTAGCCGTATTTATCTATGATTTTCAAACCTGAACCAATTTCAGAGAAGGTTACTAAGGCTTTTCCGTTTTTGAAGTCAACCGATTTATACATGGGACCTGAATTCACCACATCCCTGTTATAGGTAATTTTAAAGGCATCGAGTGCCAGCCGTTTGCCTACGTCCTGTTTGTTTTTCGGATGAATATCGTCAGCTTCTCCAATGTCAATTGCCAGTGCCATGCCGGTGTTGGGTAAACTGAGTGTCATGGTTTGGGCTTCGCGCAGTTCGGCCCATGAACTTTCGGCTGGCTTTTCCTGTGGTTGCATATAATTGGCAAGTGAGACATAAAGAAAAGGAAAATCGCCCTGCTGCCAGTGATTACGCCAGTCGTTTATCAGCGCCGGAAAAATGCGTTGGTACTGTTTTGCACGGCCGGCATTCGATTCGCCCTGGTACCAGATGGCGCCTTTTATTCCATAGGGAACCAGCGGGTTTATCATGGCGTTGTACAAAAGCGTGGGGTAGGAGTTGGGGCCTACATTTACCGCACCTACTTCAGCTTTGGATATGCGGAATTTCCAATCGCCCGAAATGTCCTTTTTTTCATTTCCGATGGCCAGGAACTGGTTTTCAGGATCTCCCCAAATGCCTCCGTTTCCGCCTGTGTCGTGCACGCGGACAACAATCATATTGTTGCCTGGTTTCAGGTATTTTTTATCGATGGAATATACACGTTCTTTATCATATTCATTTTCGGTTTTACCTATTTCAATACCGTTGAAAAAGGTGATGTCGGAGTCGTCAATTTTACCAAGGTGAAGTGTCAGGTTGGAATTGGTTTGTTCTTCGTTTAACGTAATTTCTTTGCGGTACCAGCCAATCCCGTCAATGTCGATATATCCCTGATTTTCCCAGTACATGGGTGTTCTAATGCTTCTCCAGTTACTGTCGTTGTAATCGAGACCTGTCCAAACAGGCTCTCCGTCAACAATACCTTTGTCTTCGGTCGGAACTTCACCACCCAGAATTTCCCTGATTTGTTCAAGTTTTGCCTGACGGTACTGTTCCAAATCCATTTGCTGTAATTCAACCAGCTGGTCCTTAAAATCAGGATCATGGTTAATGGTATTTCCGCTTATCCAGGTTTCGGCCACGGTACCTCCCCACGATGAGTGAATTAATCCGATTGGCACTTCCAGTTCGTCGTGCAAATTGCGACCGAAAAAATAGGCTACAGCCGAAAAAGCACCAACTGTTTCGGGAGAACATTCCACCCATTCGCCGTCGCTGATGTCATCCAGCGGGAACTGAGCTACAGCTTTGGGGACAGTAAAAAGCCGGATTGATGGATAGCTGGCTGCTGCAATCTCCTCTTCGGCGTTGTTGCTTTGGTCAACGCGCCATTCCATGTTCGACTGCCCGGAAGCAATCCAAACTTCACCCACCATCACATTGGTATATTCAATGGTATTTTTGCCGTTTATTGTCAGCGTAAATGGCCCTCCATATTTCTGAACCGGAAGTTTCACCATCCAGTTGCCATCATTGCCTGCACGAGTCCTTACGGTTTCGTAGTTAAATGTTATGCGGATACGTTCACCGCTGTCGGCCCAGCCCCAGACAGGGATTTCAATTCCCTGCTGCAAAACCATATTGGAGCTGAATATTTTAGGTAGTGTTACTTCTGCTTTTGAGGTAAAACTGATTAGTATTCCGAAGATTAAAATCAGGATTTGATAACGAAATATTTTCATCTTTTTGATTTTTAAATTTTGAATAAAACTATTAAAAATATTTATGAAAATGCAGATGGTGATGAAGTTTTACCCCATTGTAAAGCGCAAATTTTTCCCTGAAAATCAGAATAGTTTAAGTTCTTTTCATTCATTTTTCAGCTGGATCGATCGCATGCTGTTTTCAGTTTCAGGATTCATTCCTGCAGTAAATAATTGATTTTTTCAGGAACGGAGCCTTTTTCGCTTAAACGGATAATCCACAGTAGAATTTTTACCCAGGTTTCCGGATTTGTTACAATTTCAGATTTAGCTGTAATAATTGAATCTCTATCATAAATACATTCTTCCCATTTTTCTCTTGGGGTTTTACAAAGTTTCTCAGCATACTTCCAGGCGCCATCGCGGGCCAGTTCCATGCTGAAGTCAACCAGAAAATTGTCCAGTTTTCCGGTTTTGGCAAGTACTTTTTTCAGAAAAGGCCAGATTGACGAAAGGTTGTTCTGAACGCGGTTTACCTGCATTGACAAAATATTGTTAATCTGGAAGAAATCGTTTTTGAGAAGCAGAATGTTTGAATCTCGCGAAATTTCAGCAGTTGCAATTCCCAAATCGAAATTGATGTGCGCGTTCATACCCATCAGTAAATGCTGCAAAACCACGGGCGATTGTTTTTCTGAAAACCGAAAAGCTGCTTCCCACGACTGGCTTACTTTTTCGCCGTTTTGCCAGGCATACCACGCATCGATGTATCTTTTGGCAAAAACTACATCCAGCCTTTCCATCCGGGGGCCATCATCAAAATAGTTATTTTCAATTCCTTGTTTTACTTCAAAAGTTACCTGCCGGTAAAGCGCGGCAAAATATCCGCATGTGTCGTTTTGGGTCACTGACTGGAAAATAATTTTATCCAACGATTTCAGTACATCGTCAATTGTATTTAATTCGGGTGTTTTCATTTCGTTTACTATGATTCAAAATCAATGGAAAAGCAGGTACCTTTTCCCGGGGTGCTCTCAATTTCAACCCGCGCATCGTTTTTATCCAGAAAATCTTTGGTTAGCATCAAACCTATTCCGGCACTGTCTTCACCAGCGGTTCCTGTTTTACTGTGTTCTTTATTGTAGGTAAAAAGTTTTTCAACCAGGTTTTTGTCCATACCAATTCCGTTGTCTTCTATTTCAACAATCTGCCGGTTTTTATGCTGGTGAACTGTTAGTATGATTTGGCCACCTTTTTGTGTATATTTTACGGCATTCGAAAGTATGTTTCTCAAACTTACTTTAATCATATTTTCATCGGCATTGACCATTACTATTTCACTGCTGTAATTTTTTACCAGATGAATTTCCTTCATCGAAATGGAATAATGGAAATATTGAAGCAGATTTTCGATCTGATTGATGATATTATATCTTTTTTTGACGGGTTTTAATTCAACCATATCGTTTTTCGACCAGGTTAACAGGTTGTCGAGCATCTGAAAAGAATACCCTGATTTTTCGCTCAATGTTTTGAGCATTATTATTAATTTTTCTGAACTGTAATGGTCGAGGTTTTCGATAATAATTTTCAGCAATTCATTGATTGTGCCGATTCCTCCCCTCACGTCGTGCGATATGAGTGAAAGTAGCCTGGATTTGTTTTGATTCAATTGAGCTAGCTTTTGGTTATTCTCTTCGAGTTGCTGTCGGGTAATCAATTGTTCGAGATCGGTTTCAATTAAAAACTTTACCTGTTGCAACAGTTCCGCATAATTTTCATTGTAATGGTTTTCTTTGCTATCGAGCAGGCAAACTGTTCCAAGAACTTCGCCATCGGGCCAGTTGATTGGAAATCCGAGGTAGGAAATCATGTTGATGTCCACATCCGGATTATTTGTACTCCAGACCTCCTCTTGTGTGGCATTCGGAACCAGTAATTTCTTCTGTGTACCAATTACCGTTTCACAATACAACCCGTAAATCAGTTTGGCTTCTTCGCCTTTTTCGTAAGGATTTCCTTCAGTCCGGCTTTTTAGAAACACTTCGATAGAATCCTCATTGAGCCGCATTATAAGGGCCGAAGGTACATTTACAATCCGGGCAACTGTATCGAGCAACGATTGCCATTTTTTCAGAACAGCGCTCGTTATTTCCGGTTTTAAGGATGAACCTATTTTTACCTTTTTTGATTCATTTTTACTCCTTACAATGACATGGGAATATTTTTCCTTATTTGCCTGATTATTCTCGGTCATATTTCTGTAAAATGAATTTGTGGTGTTATAACCGATTTTGGGGTGGTATTGTTTTGGGGTTAAGAAATTTAATCTATTTTTTCTTATTTCTCAACTTAACTATTCCCGAAACAATCATAAATCCGCTCAGCCAAATCAGCAATTGTATCCACATATTTCGCATAATAAAATTGTCGCTGTTGCTGATATAATAATGGCCGTCGGTACCGGCCAGGTAATGAAAAACGGCACCAAAAGGATAGGCAATGGTTATTGCCGCTAAAAATATTTTAAGAGAAGATGTTTCAAATTTTTTCCAAACATAAAAAATTGACGTATACGCAAGAATTCCAAAACACAATGCACACAAAATCAGGAAAATATAAAGTTGAGCTGAAGACAAAAAGTTAATATTTGAAATCAGGCTGGAAGTAGTTATCATTATCAGTCCCAGTGCAAAACCATCTGCTCCTAATAAAATAAGTTTCAGCAGGTTTTCACCGGCTAATTCCACAGTTTTCAAGACAACAACAAATCCAAGAAGGGTTGCGAGTAAAACTTTCAGGGCATGCAAAAATGGTAAAACCGGCTGATTCATAGTCATTGTGATGATGAGCGTTCCGGCAGTTAAAACCGGTAAACTGAACAGCAAAATATTTTTTAAAGTCGGAGGTGCGTAATCTTTTTTCGCACGGAAGAGGATAAAATTAATCGGGAAATAAATCAGCAATACAAAACCGCTGGCCACCAATCCGCTCATCCAGTATCGGCTTGCTGTAACAAAACTGAATGGTGACGTATCGGGCACCCGCGGACCCATGTTGTGGTAATATAAAAATACCTCGTTTCTGTCAGCTACTGCAAACCAGTAGTAAAACAGGGAAAGCATAATCAGGCAGGCGGGAAGTGCATAAACAGCTACTTTAAACAGGTCAAGTTTAGATTTTGCCGGTCTTGTTACATTCATTTCATTTTTAGGTTTTTAGGAAGAACGTATGTTTGGCGGATTTATTAGAGGAAGTGCATTGAAAACAAAAAACGGGAAAAGCATGTGCTCTTCCCGTTTCAATTTTATTAAAGCTGTTATTATGCGTTATAAGTAGAAGATGCAGTATCACCACCGCGGCCGGTCCAGTTAGTGTGGAAGAACTCGCCGCGTGGTTTGTCCACTCTTTCGTAGGTGTGGGCACCAAAGTAATCGCGCTGTGCTTGCAGTAGATTGGCGGGCAGCCGTTCGGTGCGGAACCCGTCGAAATAGGTGAGCGCAGCGGTGAGAGCTGGCACCGGCATTCCGTTGGTAAGCGCGGTAGCACAAACTCTGCGCCAGCCTTCCTGGGCTGATTCCACTTTTTCTTTAAAGAACGGATCGAGCAGCAGGTTGGGCAGTTCAGGGTTTTTCTCGAAAGCCTCTTTTATATCTTTCAGGAATATGGAACGGATAATACAGCCACCGCGCCACATGAGGGCAATGCCTCCGTAGTTCAAATTCCAGTTGTATTCCTGTGCTGCCTCCATCATCAGGTTGTAGCCCTGAGCGTACGAAATAATTTTTGCGCCGTAAAGTGCCATTTTCAGGTCATCGAGGAATTGTTCTTTATCGCCGTCGAATTTTGGCTGAGGGCCGTTAATAACTTTCGAGGCTTCAACCCTCAATTCTTTTTGTGCCGACAGACAACGGGCAAAAACCGATTCGCCAATCAATGTGAGTGGGATACCCAAATCGAGTGCTGAAATTCCGGTCCATTTTCCGGTTCCTTTTTGTCCGGCTGTGTCGAGGATGTAATCGAGTGTTTCTTCACCGTTTTCATCTTTGTAACCCAAAATGTCGCGAGTAATTTCGATGAGGTAGCTGTCGAGTTCTTCTTCGTTCCACTTTTTGAATACCTCGTGCATTTCCTGGTTGCTCATTCCCAACAGATTTTTCATGAGGTGGTAGGCTTCGGTAATAATCTGCATGTCGCCGTACTCAATGCCGTTGTGTACCATTTTCACAAAATGACCGGCGCCGTTTTCACCCACCCAGTCGCAGCAGGGCTGGCCGTCTTCCACTTTTGCGGCAATACTCTGGAAAATTTCTTTCACGTGCGGCCATGCATCGGGTGAGCCACCCGGCATCATCGACGGGCCTTTCAGTGCACCTTCTTCGCCACCTGAAACACCGGTTCCGATGTAAAGAAAACCTTTGCTTTCCACGTATTTTGTGCGGCGCATGGTATCCGGGAAATGCGAGTTTCCACCATCGATGATAATGTCGCCTTCTTCAAGATGCGGCATCACTTTTTCGATGAAATCGTCAACCGGCTGGCCGGCTTTTACCAGCAGCATTACTTTGCGCGGGCGCTCGAGCGAAGCAACCAGTTCCTCGACGGAATGCGCCCCAATGAAGTTTTTCCCGGCGCCCCGGCCTTCAACAAATTTGTCCACTTTTTCCACTGTCCGGTTATAAACTGCTACGGTATAACCTTTACTTTCCATGTTCAATACCAGGTTTTCGCCCATTACGGCCAACCCGATTAATCCAATGTCAGCTAATTTTTTCATATTCTTT
>JBNJGR010000021.1:0-22310 GCA_051747885.1 Bacteroidota bacterium
AAATTTGAGGTTATTTTTCAATTCTTTACTTACTTTTTCAAAGCCTTCTTTAAGTTAATCCCGCATTTTGGGAAATAATACCCGTAAAGGGAAATCCAACTGCATAATCTGGGAAAATATCCGGTATCAGAATAAGGATATCCGTTTAACTTGCAGAAAAATGAATTGAATGGACCAGATGGAAAAAAAACTGAAGAAGACAAACCGGATGATTATTATCTCGGCTGTAATTTTAGTTGTGGTACTGATTACACTTTTAAACCTGATTTTGTAATTTTTTGACCGGTGATTACGTATATTCAAACTGAATACTAAGAATAAATAATTTAAAATAATAAATCAAACCTAATTTTTTACATATGGGAAGGAATAAGAGTAACAACCCAAAAAAGCAATGTAAAAAACTTCGATGGATTGCTTTACTGGTAACAGTACAGTTATTTTTTGCTTTTACTGCATTTGCACAACAGCAATCAGTTAGTGGAAAGGTAACAGATGCTGAAACCGGCGAGGCATTGCCAGGGGTTAACATTGTGGTTCAAGGTACTACAATTGGTACTATTTCGGATGTGGATGGCAATTACCGGTTAAGTGTGAACAATCTCGAAACCGATGTATTGCAGTTTCGTTTTATCGGTTATGCTGAACAGGAAGTTCCGGTAGAAGGACGTACTACCATTGACATTACATTAGAAACTACTTCGATTGGAATTGAGGAAGTGGTAGCTGTTGGTTACGGCACAGTTAAAAAGCGGGACCTGACCGGTTCTGTTTCTTCTGTTTCGGGGGATAATCTGATGGATATTCCGGTGGCTTCAACAGCACAGGCCTTAACCGGACGGCTGGCCGGGGTGCAAATAACTACCACCGAAGGTTCGCCCGATGCCGAAATAAAAATTCGTGTGCGTGGTGGTGGTTCTATTACACAGGACAACTCGCCGCTTTATATTGTGGATGGCTTTCCGGTAAGCAGTATCAGCGATATTGCTCCAACCGATATTGCCTCCATCGATGTTTTGAAAGACGCCTCCTCAACAGCCATTTACGGTGCCCGTGGTGCCAATGGTGTAATTATTATTACCACAAAAGATGGAGTTGAAGGGAAAGTGACAGTGAATTACAATATGTATTATGGTGTGAAGCAAATCGCCAAAACGCTCGATGTGCTCGATCCTTATGAATATGTGCTTTGGCAATATGAACTGGCAGGCGAAAGCGGAAATACTGCACGCAACTTTCAGCGTTACTACGGCGTTTTTGGCGATCTGGAACTGTACCAGTACCAAAAAGGTTCCGACTGGCAGGAAGAAATTTTTGGGCTGGAAGCAATAACGCAATACCACAATGCCAGTATTACCGGCGGTTCGCAAACTACAAAATATAACCTGAGTATGACCCGCACTGACGATGAGGGCATAATGCTAGGTTCAGGATATGTCAGGAACAACATCAATTTCAAAATCAACAGTAAAATTTCTGACCGGATTACACTTGATTTCAACACCCGTTTTTCTGACACGAATGTAACCGGAGCCGGTACGTCAACCGAGGGATCGTCAACCAACAGCCGACTGAAACACGCCATAAAATATTCGCCAGTTCGCGGATTGCAGGAGTTTTTGGATGCAGTTGATTTCGATACCGACATGGAAGCTTCGAGCCAGTTGTACAACCCGGTGGATGTGGTAAAAGACGACTACCGAAATTCGGATCGCAAAAATATGACTTTTAATGCCGGTGCAAGCTTTGAAATTATTGATGGGCTGGTATTGAAAAGTGACTGGGGAATAGAATTTGAGAACCGCCGCGATGACCGTTTTTACGGGCCATCTACTTCACAATCGAAAAACAACAGTGGCGGAACTCCAATGGTAAATGTTGAAATCAGGGAAGGAATGACTCAGCGCGTGGCAAATACACTTTCGTACTCAAAAGATGATATTTTTCCGGGGCACAACCTGAATGTATTGCTGGGGCAGGAAATTTATTCCTATAAAACCAACCGGGTTGAGATGGAATCGCGTTTTTTTCCCAACGATGTGGATGAAGATGCTGCACTTGCCATGCTCAACCTGGGAACGCCTCAGCCAACCATTACGTTTGTATCGCCCGAAAACAGGCTGTCGTCCTTTTTTGGAAGGCTGAATTACAACCTGCATGAACGTTTCCTGGCAACCTTTACCTTCAGAGCCGATGGTTCGAGTAAATTTGCTGCCGGCAACCGTTGGGGGTATTTCCCTTCAGCTGCTCTTGCCTGGCGACTGTCAGAAGAATCCTTTCTGCAGAGTGCCGATTTCCTTTCAAACCTTAAGTTGAGGGCAAGTTACGGTACAGCCGGAAACAACCGGATTGGCAACGATATGTGGAAAATGCTTTACACCACAAGCGATGGCAACAAACCCTATTATATTGATGAAGAATTGCAAAATCAGCTGGTTCCCGACAATACAATTGCGAACCCTGATTTGCGTTGGGAAACGACTTACACCAGGAATATCGGGCTCGATTTTGGATTTTTTAATTCCCGGTTAAATGGTACGGTAGATGCTTACCTGAATACCACCAAAGACCTGTTGATTCGCGCCAATATCCCGAGCAACACTGGTTACGATTACCAGATGCAGAACATTGGAGAAACTTCCAACAAGGGAATTGAATTATCACTCGACGGTCACCTTGTGCAATCCCGCGACTTTACACTCAGCGCTTCTTTCAACATTGCTTTTAATGTGAATAAAGTGGAAGAACTGGGTGATGTAAAAATGTCGCTGCAAAGCTCCGGATGGTACGGAAGTTCATCCGGGCCAACAGGTGATTATCTTCTGCAGGAAGGAGAACCGGTTGGACAGATGTGGGGGTATGTAACCGATGGAATGTACCGTTACGATGATTTCATTTACGACGAAGAAAAAGAAACTTATACACTCAAACCCGGAGTTCCGGATAACAGGAACCTGATTGGTGCCCGATTTTTCGGACCCGGAACGCTGAAATTCAAAAAACTTTCGGGCGAGGGAACAGTTATCAACCCTGAAGAAGACAGAACTATTATTGGGAATGCAAATCCGGTACACACCGGTGGTTTTAACCTTGCAGCAACTTATAAAGGTTTTGATTTTTCAGCCTTTCTCAACTGGGTTTACGGAAACGATATTTACAACGCCAATAAGTTGGAATTTACCTCATTCCCGGATTCCAGATTGTACGGAAACCTGCTGGAAACCATGAAATGGGAGGATCGTTTTTCAATTATTCATCCTGAAACAGGAGATTTTGTTTACAGTCCGGAAGGTTTGGCCATGCTCAACCAAAATGTAAAAATCTGGCATCCCATGATGAGCCGCGTGGTTCTTCACTCATGGGCCATTGAAGATGGTTCGTTCCTGCGACTTAACAACCTGACGTTCGGTTATACACTCCCTGAAAATTTAACTTCAACGGTATTCATAGAAAGGCTGAGGTTTTACCTGACGGGATACAACCTGTTTATTCTGACCAACTACACCGGCTACGATCCGGAAGTGGATACGCGTCGTTCAACGCCTCTTACCCCGGGTGTTGATTACTCAGCTTACCCAAGAAGCCGTTCAGTAATTGCAGGTGTTAATATAACTTTCTAAATAATTATGACTATGAAGACGAAATTAATATATATACTGACAATGGTTTTCGGCCTGGTGCTGTTTACAAGCTGCAGCGATGAATTCCTTGAAACCGAAACCCAGTCGAGTTATACCACCGATGTGGTATTCTCCAATCCGGCGTTTACGCTCAATGCGTTGTATGGCATTTACTCCCTGATGACACTCGATGAAATGTATTCGCAGAAAATTCCGTATTACGCTTCGCTGAACTCAGATATTGAAGTTGTTGCATTTGGAAGTGGCGACTACGCGGACAACGGCCGCCGCGGTATTGGTAACTACCTGGCCACTCCGGGAAATAACGAATTGGCTCGCCCGTGGAACGCGCTTTACCGCGCCATTGAACGCGCTAACGTATTAATTACCGAAGTGCCCAACAGCCCGGTGATGAGTGGCGACGACGAAGATGCCATACGTAAAATGTGGATGTACTACGGCGAAGCGCTAACGCTGCGGGCTTTGTTTTATTTTGATTTAGTACGTATTTGGGGCGATGTGCCGTTTAAAACGGAACCCAGCCAGCCCGATGGTTCCAATTTCTTCCTGCCAAAAACCGACAGGGATGTTATTCTGGAAGCAATTATTGAAGATTTACAGGAAGCCGAACAGTACGTTCCCTGGATTACCCAACACGATGCCGGCACACCCGAACGGATTTCAAAAGGATTTGTAAAAGGATTGATGGCCCGGATTGCACTGCACCGTGGAGGATACGCGCTTCGGCTTGAATCAAATACAATTGAGCGCGGTTCAAATTATGAAGAATATTACCAAATTGCCCGCAATCAGTGCAAAGAAATTATCGACAGAGGCGTACACGGGTTAAATCCATCGTACAGAAATGTATTTGTCCGTCAGAATCAGCTTTCTCCCGATCGCCAGTTTTATGAAAGCCTTTTTGAAGTTGGTCATGGTATAACCCGCAGTGGGGAAGCCGGCTATTATATAGGCATTCGTTACGATACCAATCCGAAATACGGACGCGGAACCCAGGGAGGTGCTTTAACATTGCCACACTACCTTTATATGTTCGACCAAAATGACAGCCGGCGTACATTGGCCGTTGCTTTCTACAAATACAATGACGCTCCCAGGATGGAAATTTACACCGATCCGTCGCAGTACCGCATTGCCAAGTGGTCGGTTAAATGGATGACAAACGCTTACATTGAAGCCAACCGAAACGCCGGCAACAAACTGCTTACAGGCGTGAACTGGACCTTGATGCGCTATTCTGATGTGTTACTCATGTTTGCCGAAGCTGAAAATGAACTGAATGGTCCTACGGCCCTTGCTAAAGAAGCATTGAAGGAAGTTCGCAGCAGAGCTTTTCCTGTTGATGTTCATGCTGAAAAGGTGGAAGCGTATGTAAACAATTTGAGCAGCAAAAAAGATTTTTTTAATGCAGTTGTTGATGAACGTGCATTGGAACTTGGCGGCGAAAGCGTCAGGAAATTTGACCTGATACGCTGGAATATGTTGTATGAAAAAATTACCGAAGCTCGTGAGCTGAACCGTAAGATAGTTTACGGTGAGCCACCTTATGCTCATCTCCCTGAATACCTGTATTTTAAATATCAGGAAGATGATCCTGAAGACCTCGACTTTGAATCACTGAACCTGGATGAAGACCTTGGCGATTTGAATCTTCCCGGTTACGACAGGGTAGAGTGGTTACCCGGGATAAGTTCCGGCGATAAAGATGAGTTTATCGACTGGCTCAATCTCATGTCTTCGGGGCTCGACCAAAATCCGCAGCGACATCTTTTGCCTATTGCACAACCGGTTATCGACGATGCAAATGGCTTATTTACCAACGATTACGGATATTAACCGATAAAAATAATAAACCATGATTTTAAAAACATTTAAATTTTTAATGATACTTGCAGCCGGGATAATTTTTATACTTCCTTCCTGCAAAGAAGATGAAGAAGAATATAAAGAAGTCAGACTTTTCAGACCTGTGGAACTCACCACAAATTTTGACGGAACTACTGTCGAAATTTCGTGGTTGCCAATTTTGGGTGCAACAGGCTACGACTTGGAATTGAGCAGGGACAGCCTCAGTTTCGAAAACATTGTGGAATCGTTCAAGGGGATTCAGGAAGCAAAAATTGTTATTCCTGATCTTGCAGGCGGCACCCGCTATTCCGTTAGAGTAAAAGCGCTTGCAGAACAGGAACAATTCAATTCAGAATTTGCGGAACTCACATTTCTGACGCCTACTGAAAACATTTTTTATCCGGTGAGCGGTGACGATATTGGGGCAAACGATGTGTTGCTTTCATGGGATCCTTCAAAAGTGGTTACACATATTGTAATCAGACCAACTACTGGTTCTCCGGTTGAGTTCGAACTTTCGGAAGCAGAAAAAGCTGCAGGCGAAAAATTCTGCGAGGGGCTGGAGGGAGAAACAAATTATGTTGCTGAAATTTATAATGATGAAATTCAGCGGGGTGCTGTTACTTTCAAAACTTTAATTGACATAAGTGGCGCAACGGTACTCACCCCTGAAGATAATCTGCATGAAATACTCGAAACAGAAGGCGAGGGTATTTTTGTGCTTATGCCGGGTGATTATACATTGAGCTCGGGTGCTGTGACCATAACCGGTTCAACTGTTTTGAAAGCGTTCAATGCATCCGACAAGCCTGTAATTCATGCACTTATTGATATTGACGGACCGGGCAGTTACCTGTTCCAGGATATTGAATTCTCCGGGTTTACCACCGACAGTGAAACGGGTGAAGTACTGCAGGATGAAAGAGAAAGTTACGTTGTAAGAATTAACGGGAACACTCAGGCAGATGAAGTTACCCTTTCGGGATGTGTGGTTAAAAATTACGATCGCTCATTGATACGCGGTACCAGCGGAGGTGCAGTTGATATAGTAACGGTTGAAGATTGTTATGTGGAAGATGTTACATCAGGAAACAACGAATTCCTCGATTTCAGAAGTTGTGAAGTGAAGGAAATTTACATCAGGAATTGTACATTCTCCAAATCGAGCAACACACGCCACTTCCTCCGTTGCGATGATATTGCCGGATTGGAAAATCAGTTGATTAATATTGAAAACTGTACCTTCTATAAAGTTGCAACACCGGCAAATCGTCTGGTTTATCTGCGTACTTTGAATAACCAGCTTACCATTAAAAACTGTGTTTTCTCCGAAATGGCTGAATGCGTTTACCGGGTTGATGATCCGGCAACCGGTTATCCGGTAATCGACTACAATTATTATCACAATTCAGTTAATTTATCTGACGATGAGTTTAACGGGCCCAATAATATAACAGATGATACACAAAGCCCATTTGCAGGCGATCCCGAAACCGGTGATTTCAGCATCGATTTCAACTCGCCCATAAGAGATTCAGGCGAAGGGGGAAGCTCCATGGGAGACCCAAGGTGGATTGAATAATAATTGGTTTACACGGAGGCACTGTTAAAATCAGTGTCTCCGGTTTTTACTAACTTTACACTGAAATTTTTTTATTAACTCTCTGCTTTTAAGATTTTAAAATATGACAAAGAAATTTTTTTTGCTGCTATTCACCTTTTTAATGGCAGTTGCATTTTGGAGCTGCGAAAAGGATGATCCAATTCCCGGACCGGGAGATCCATCTGTTGAGGATCCGGATGATAATGGAGATGAAAATGAAGATGATAATGACGATCCGGTGATTGACCCCGATGAGATTCTGGCTTTTCCGGGAGCAGAGGGTGGAGGAATGTACACCAAGGGGGGCCGTGGCGGCGATGTGTACGTTGTTACTTCGCTTGAAGACACCTACACTGAAGGTACGTTGCGTTATGCTGTTGGCCAGCAGGGGCCACGCACCATTGTATTTGCCGTTTCAGGTACCCTGTTTCTCAATTCAGAACTGAAAATTTCTGAAGGTGATCTTAGCATCGCTGGTCAGTCGGCTCCGGGAGGTGGAATTACATTGGCCAATTATCCGGTAACAGTTGCAGCGGATAATGTAGTTATACGATTTATGCGTTTTCGCATGGGCGATGAGAAAAACGTGGAAGGAGATGCCATTTGGGGACGAAGGTATAAAGACATCATTATCGACCATTGCAGCATGAGCTGGAGCACCGATGAGTGTGCCTCTTTTTACGATAACGAAAATTTCACTTTGCAGTGGAGTATCATTGCCGAAAGCCTTAATGAGTCTGTTCACGGAAAAGGTGCACACGGTTATGGCGGTTTATGGGGCGGATACAATGCATCGTTTCACCACAACCTGCTGGCTCACCACAAAAGCCGTAATCCGCGGTTTTACGGAATCCGCGACGGCATTGAGCGTGAAATGGCTGAAATGGTGAACAATGTAATTTATAATTGGGGAAATAACTCTTCATATGGCGGTGAAGGCGGAGAGTACAATATTATCAATAATTATTACAAATCGGGGCCTGCTACTAAAAGTAACCGCGACCGGATTTTTGAAGCTTACTACGAAGGCTCGTACGGAAAATTTTTCGTGGAAGGCAATTTTGTGAATGGATTCCCCGATGTTACCCAGGATAACTGGCAGGGGTTTGATTTGAAAAGCAGCGGCGACATTGAAGATTTAAAAGCCGGTGAGCGTTTCGATATTACAGAAGTAGAATACACATCTGCTCAGGAAGCATACAATCAAGTTCTGGAGCACTCTGGTGCGAGCTTATGGCGCGATGCTATTGATGAACGGATTATTGAAGAAGTTGACAACGGAACAGCCACTTTTGGCGGAAGCTGGGGCAGCGGTCTTGGTATTATTGATACCCAGGACGAGGTGGGTGGCTGGCCCGAAATTGAAGAGGGCACTGCGCCATCTGATTCCGATAACGACGGAATGCCCGATGACTGGGAGAATGAAAATGATTTAAATCCGAATGATTCTTCTGATGCTTCCGAAAAAAAATTGAGTAATTATTACACAAACCTGGAAGTTTACCTGAATGAACTGGTAAGCAGCAAAATCAATTTTGGCCAGAGTGAAGAGTAGCCAGCCTGCATGAAATGAAGGTTTTAATTCTATCCATAGTATTGACATTTTATTTTGCAGTATTTGTTAATGCGCAGGTACCAGCATTTCCCGGTGCCGAAGGCGGCGGCATATATGCAACCGGCGGGAGGGGAGGTCGAGTAATTTTTGTCGATAACCTGAATAACAAAGGCGACGGCAGCCTGAGGAAAGCAATTGAAGCAGAAGGTCCGCGAATAGTCGTTTTCAGGGTTTCAGGAAATATTGAACTGAAAAAAACTTTGCACATTAAAAACAACGATCTTACAATAGCTGGACAAACCGCTCCCGGAGAAGGTATCTGCCTGACTAATTATGGAATCAGAATAGATGCCGATAATGTAATAATTCGTTATATCCGGGTAAGGCCGGGTGATAAAGCAGATGAGGAAAACGATGCAATTTCTGCCATCAGAAATAAAAACATCATTATTGACCATTGCAGTTTAAGCTGGGCCAGCGATGAGGTGGCTTCTTTTTACGACAATGAAAACTTCACGCTGCAGTGGAGCATCATTAGCGAAAGCCTTTATAAATCAGTTCATCACAAAGGGACGCATGGATATGGAGGTATTTGGGGAGGCTGGAATGCGTCGTTTCACTATAACCTGCTATCTGACCACACCAGCCGAAATCCCAGGTTGTGTGGTTCCCGCTATTCCGGAAAAGCAGAACAGGAAAAAACCGATGTGCGAAATAACGTGATTTATAACTGGGGATTCAATACCATTTACGGAGGCGAGGAGGGAAGCTACAATATTGTAAATAACTATTTTAAACACGGCCCTGCCACTGATAACAGCAAACGTTCACGCATTTTGGAGTTAACCCAGCAGTTTTACAATAAGAATATCAATCCCGATACACTGGGGGCGGGCTGGTTTTATATCCACGGAAATGTGATGGAAGGAAGCCCGGAGGTAACCAGCGACAACTGGAAATACGGAGTAGAAGGAAGTGATGTGGATGAAATTGCAAAAGCCAAATCGAGGTTGGACAAACCCGTTGAATGTACTGCAGTTTCAACAACCGATGCTAAAACTGCATATCACGACGTACTTCATTCTGCCGGGGCCAGTTTGCAGCGCGATGCTGTGGATTTGAGAATAATTGACGAGGTTTCAACCGGCCGGGAGCAGTACGGTAAATCATACAAAGGCGGTGAAAATGGGATAATCGACTCCCAAAATGAAGTGGGCGGCTGGCCTGTATTGAAACAGAAAAAACCTCCGGTTGATTCTGATAACGACGGAATTCCTGATAAATGGGAAAAGAAAAATAAATTAAATCCTGCCGATCCTTCCGACAACCAAAAATATTCGCTGGATAAAGATTATACAAACATAGAAGTTTATATTAATTCACTTGCTGATTAAGTGAGTAATTTCAATTTATTAGTAATCAGCTATTTGATAATTCAAACAAAACAAAATGATTACAAAGTCATCAACTACATTTCTGTTCATTTTTGCTTTTTTATTTGCCAACTGTACTCAAAATCAAACGGAAGAAAATCTAAAAACGATTGTTTTTCCGAATCTTGAATTTGACATGCCGGCTATTCAGGAACCTGAAATACCTGATTATTCAGTAAATATTGTCGATTTTGGTGCTGAACCAGGTGGACAAGTATTAAACACCAAGGCTTTTGAAGATGCTGTTTCAACTGTTTCGGAAAAGGGTGGTGGCAGAGTGGTAATTCCTGCAGGAATATGGCTTACAGGCCCCATTATTTTAAAAAGCAATCTGGAAATGCACACCAAGCCTGGCGCTTTGGTAGTTTTTTCTGACAACAAAGATCTTTACCCCATTATTGAAACAAGCTTTGAAGGGCTTGATACTTGGAGGTGCATATCGCCAATATACGGGAAGAATATTGAGAACGTAGCCTTTACCGGAAGTGGTGTTTGGGACGGTTCGGGTGATGCCTGGCGCTATGTGAAAAAAAGTAAATTGACAGCCAAACAGTGGAAGGAACTGGTGAAATCCGGAGGTGTGGTAAACGAAAAAGAAGATGAATGGTACCCCTCCGAAGAATTTAAAAAAGCACATGAATCAGCCAATATGAATGTGCCTTCCAATATAAATTCAAAAGAAGAATTTGAAGAAATCCGCGATTTTTTGCGGCCGGTAATGGTGAGTATCCAGAACAGTAAACGTGTTTTGCTCGATGGACCTACCTTTCAAAACTCACCGGCATGGTGCATTCACCCGCTAATGGTGGAAGATTTAATTGTTCGGAATATTACCGTGAGAAATCCGTGGTATTCGCAAAACGGCGATGGAATCGATGTCGAATCGTGTAAAAATGTGTTGGTTGAAAATTCCAACTTTGATGTGGGCGACGATGCCATTTGTATAAAATCGGGAAAAAATGAAGACGGACGCCGGCGTGGTGTGCCCTGCGAAAACCTGGTTATCCGCAACAATATTGTTTACCACGGGCACGGTGGCGTTACCGTTGGCAGCGAAATGTCGGGCGGAGTGCGCAATATGCATGTTTCAAATTGTACTTTCATGGGAACCGATGTGGGGTTGCGGTTTAAAAGTACCCGTGGCCGCGGAGGTGTTGTCGAAAATATTTTTATTTCCGATGTTCGAATGACAGATATTCCAACCATTGCCATTTCATTTAACCTGTACTACGGCGGTATGTCGGTTTCTGAAATGCTTGAATCGGGTGATGTTGAAAAATTTTCGGAAGAAGAACCTGTAACTGAAGAAACTCCTCAGTTTAAAGATATTTCAATTAGGAATGTGGTTGTACATGGTGCTCAGCAAGCTGTGGTTTTGCAGGGCCTACCCGAAATGAACCTGGAAAATGTAAATATTGCCGATATGCTTCTTATGGCTGATAAAGGTTTTTCGGTTGTTGATGCCGACGGGGTAAAAATTGAGAATGTGAAACTGGTCACAAAAAATGAAACAGTTTTTGAGTTTCTCAACAGTAAAAATTTGGAAATTAATGAGCTTGACTACCAGTTTTCATCACCGCAATCAATTACCGTGAACGGTAAGAAGAGTGAGAATATCAATTTTAATAATTCCGGTACAGATTTGGTAAACTACATAAAAGTAGGTGAGGAGGTTCCGGAAAATGTTGTGGGTTTTTATACCGATTAGTGTTTAATTTTAATCATCAATTTCACTTCGTTCATTTCTGATTACTAAACATCTATCGGCATTATACCAATAATATTTGTGAGTAATTTTGTCTATAAAATGGTATTAGTTCCAGGAATAAATGAAATAAAAAAAGGACTGTTCTCAACGGGAACAGTCCTTTTTTTATATCAATTTACGAGTCGTTTACCTTACAATCAGTTTTTCTGCAAAGTCATCACTCATTTGGGATCTGATAATGTACATTCCTGGCTGCAGATCGTTTACGCTGATGAAATCATTTTCTGATTCTACAAGTTGTGATTTAACCATGCTTCCGGCCATGTTGAAAACAGCAACCTGAGTAGGTTTCTGCACATTAACAAATACTTTGCCGTCGGTTGCGGGGTTTGGATAAACCCGAACTTCCTCAGTCCTGTCTTCAATTGGTTTAAAGTTGGTTGGAACTGATTCTGCTTTCAGCATATAAAGGTTCACACCACTGTCAGTTGAGTACAGGTATATAGTTGTGGCTTCACCCTGATAGTAGAATACGCCTTCAGAGATTTCACCACCAAGTGCATCGAATGTAGCAAAAATATTGTCGGGAGTACCTGCTGCAATGGCCAACTCCCTGTCGCTTGCATCGCTTGACGACATACCGATTACGGTGATATTGGTATTTCCTTCCACTTCGAATGAAAGTACACGGCCAATGATTGAACCGTCTTCTTCGTATTTACCACTTCCGTTGAGTTTCAGGCGGTGGGTAAAAACCATTCCGTTGAGTTCTTTTTCATTTTCGTCAACAGTAACATTTCTTTCACTGTTGGCATGAATGTTCAATCCGTTAACGGTTGTGTCTTCAATCATATCGCCAAGTGCATTGAAAGCAGCTAAACTGAAATTCCATTCGCCTTCGGCCGGTGGTTCTTCCACTCCTTCTTCCACTTTCAGATAGTAAATATTTACACCACTGCTGGGTGAGTAAAGATAAATAGTGGTTGCTTCTCCGGTGTAGAAATATTCACCTTTTGAAATTTCCTCACCTAATGCGGGGAAAGTGGCAAAAATT
This sequence comes from Bacteroidota bacterium, assembly GCA_051747885.1. GTDB lineage: Bacteria > Bacteroidota > Bacteroidia > Bacteroidales > Prolixibacteraceae > Tangfeifania. Next base: position 12,843 of record JBNJGR010000021.1, read on the forward strand.
TCATCTTCGTGGCCGGCTGCAAGATGCAGTTCTCTGTCTTCGCTGCTGCTTGATGACATTCCCATTACGGTAATTTTTGCGTTTCCGGAAACATCGAATGCAACAACACGGCCAAGCGGCATACCATCATCATCAAAATCGCCGCTTCCGCCCAGTTTCAGTCGATGAGTGAAATCCATTCCCTCTAATGATTTACTGTTTTCGTCAATGGTTACTGTTTTACCACTGTGCGCAAAAATGGTAAGTCCGTTAACAGTTGTGGTTTCGGTAAGCTCTCCAAGTGCATTGAAGTCATCTGTACTGATATTCCATTCGCCGGCGGTAACTTCTTCTTCCATTGTAAGTTTAAATGCAGCTATCCCGTTGTTGGGTACCATAATGTACATCATCACCTGTTCATCCTGAACATCGATACCAATTGGATAGCTAAATGAAGCATTGCTTTCTTTAGCCATACCTCTTTCGGGGAATATGGCAATTGAATCTGCTTCTTCTGCTCCTCCTTCAGGGATGCTGAAAAGCTGGAAAGCATTGGGTGGATAACCTGTTGGATTAGCCCAGTTGGTTGTGGGAGCCAACACAAAGTCATGATTTTGAAAAGTGAAAAACGAAACGCCAGAAACGCCTGCCTGAACTGGTGCGGTACCTCCTGTAAAGGTGGAAATTAATTCTCCCTGCATATTGTATAAAGCGGGAAAAGTAGCATGTCCGTCGGCCCAGAAAAGATCATTACTGACTGGCCAAATACGTGGAGTGGTGCTGAATTTAGGAACAGCCCCTTCTTCAGGAGCAGGCAGCACTTCGGTAATTACAATTTCTTCAGGCTCAGCATCAAAAACACCAGCCTGAACATTCCACTTCAATACTTTTTGTTCTTCGGTTGCGGTGGCATCCGCTACAAGCAAATAACCATCTTCTTCTTCGGAAATGTCACCGTAAAAAGCAAAGCTGTCGCCTAACCGTTTTGTTGGCTGTTCAACACCATCGATTGAATCTGTTGTATAGTATTCAAGGAGTTGAGTTGCATCGTAACCACCTTCTCCGTTGTCCTCAAGCATGTAAACTTTAAACGGTGAATCGTGACCGATGGCAAGGCTGGCCACAAGAATTTTTCCTGATGGCGTGATAACAATGTCATTTGCAGCAAAAGTTCCACCTTTAACTACAGAAGTGTCAATGGGCATTGAGCTCAGGTGCTCGCCTGTTGCAGCATCTAACTCTACAACAACAATAGGATTTTCATTTCTGGAAACCATAAACAGTTTCCCATCGTAGTGAGCCATTCCCCTTTCTGTGAGATTTCCCATCCAGTCAGGCGTTTCACCACCGATAGGAATTCCGGAACTCCAGTCGGCATTACCGTAAACGGAATTATTCCATACTTCGGTTACTACTGGTTGTTGGGCAAAGGCCATTGCTCCAATTAACAAAAAAGAAAAAAATAAAGTAAATTTTCTCATAGTTTTTAATTTTAAGTTCGACAAATATTGAATTTAAACTCAATCATTTTTAATGATTTATGCAGTATTAAATTTACAAAAAAAACATGCCATTTCCGAATGAAACGGCATGTTTTTTTATTAAGAGTCTCATTAAACTGATAGTAACTATCAATCTCAGATTGCTAAAAATTAGCTACTTAACAATAATTTTTGTATTGACAGCCTTTTCTTTTGTCTTGAGTGAAATAATGAATATTCCTTTCTGTCTGTTTTTCAGCTCTATAGTCGTTTTTCCGGATGAAAAATGTGCAGTGCCCTGTTGCACTGTTTTTCCGGATAAGCTGGTAATCTGGTATGGTATTGATTTATTCAATCCGGGGTTTTCAATTGTTACATGGTCTTTTGCCGGGTTGGGATAAATTTTTAGTTCTGGTAAATTTTTGATTTTTGCTGAAGTAAAAAAGGTATCGGAAACCATGAGGTTATCAAAGAAAATTACTCCTGAAAATGAAAAAGCTGATCCGTTGGAAACCAGTTTGAACCCTGTAAAATTATAGTCTTCCTCACTTTCGGGCAGATCGAGTTCACAATTTCTGAACTGCCAGCCGGCAAAATCTATGGCGGTGAGTTCTGCTTCATATTCACTTCCGTTTTGCTCAAATAACATAATCAGCTTGTTGTTTGAAAGATTTCCCCAAATATATATGCCGGCAAATTGTCCGTTTTTTACGGAAAATAAAGGCTCCGGAGGCCTTGCAACCACGTGGGCATTTTCATCAGTAAAATCGTAAAGCAACCGGTAGGAATAATTGTCGAACAGTTTAGCAGAACTGTAGCGCAGAATGCGGTTGCCGGGGCCTGCATTAATATTTTGGCTTGCGGCAGTGTCAACATCCCACGAGAGTGCCGACTGTTCAAAGTCAATAACAACTGCTGCTTCTGGCTGGTGGACCGGGGCAATTGTAAAATAAATCTCCATATCTTCCAGCAGGCGAAGTCCCTCCTCGTCCTCCAGTGCTGAATCGAGTTTCAATACATAAGTTTCACCGATTTCAAGTCCATCTGGTTCAAAAGAATAGGAACCTGCATTTCCGGCGAATTCATTTAATTTTACTCCCGAGCGGTTTAGCTCATTGCCATTTAAATCTTCAACTTTAATTCGTCCGGCGAGGTCATCGTTATTCAGGCGGCCATCGAAGTGTATTCTTACTTCTGTTTCAGGATAAACGTATTCCATCCCATCTTTCGGATATTTATTCACAATTGATAAACGGTTTTTCAAATCTGTGGTAAATGAAAATACAAGATCTTCTTCCATAGAAAGCCCGCCAATATGTTCGACACTTTTATCCAGTGTAACCATGTAAAGTGTGGATATTTCAAGAGGCTGGACAGGAATAAATTTCGCTGTACGTTCCTGGTTCTCGAAGGCAAATGTTCCTTCAACAAAAGGTTCAATTGAAAAGGCTTCTTCAAAAGTTTCACGGGCCACTTCAAAATTAAAATGAAATTCAATTTCCGAGGCCGCCGAAACACGTTCATCCTCTTCGGCTTTGGGAGCATAATCCAGAACTTCCATAGGATCTGAGCGATCCTGTTCCAGGTAACACAGGTGGTATGTTATTTCATTGGATTGTACTTCAACTGAGTCAACAATTTGTGTTTCGTATTTATCGGCTTCAATCTGCAACTGGTAAATACCCGGTTCGAGATTATCAAACAGAAAAAAGCCGTTATTCAGGCTGTCCACATTGTATTCAAGGTCGCCTGGTTGCAGCGTAACTTTTGCTCCGTTGACCGGCAACCACTGGTCTTTAGTGTTGGCTGTGGTATAATAATCGGTTACTTTTCTGAAATTATCTTTTACATATCCTGCAATTTGTCCATTCGGATCAGCTCCACCATCAAAATATTCCAGAAAAGCCTTGTATAAATGCCAGGCCTCCATGTGTTTGTATTCCCGGTTCAGCAATCGGTAGGTTTCCGGTGTGTAATCGTGAAACGAACCTTCGGAAATAAGGCCGGGAACAGTGAGGGGGCGCAGTACACCATAGCCGTTCCAGTTTTCCGGTGCAAACGATTTATCACCCCTGATAATCGGACTGGAATATGTCCAGTGTGAAGTTTGATTTGATATGAGGTTTTGGCCAAAAAGATTGGCCAAATCGAGGCTTCCCGGCAAAATGGGATTATTATCCCAGCCATGAAATAGCTGAAGCACATAATTGGTAACACCATTGAAAGCATTACTGTGTATTGACAGCATAAAATCCATTTGGTTGGCATTGGCTTCTTCGGCAATGGCCGATAATGGCCGGTCATCTTCCGTACGGTTTTGCGTGCGTGACATAATGACCTCTGCACCGGCATTTTCGAGTAAATCGCGCAGGTGAAGTCCTTTTACCAGGTTACTTTTCGATTCCCAGAAACCTGCCGTGTCGCCCAGAGCAAATGGCGAAACCGGCACGTTCCGGTCGTCGGAATCGAAACCTCCGTGCCCCGGATTGATGTAAATTTTCACACCTTCCAGGTTTTGGGAATATGCCTGACCGAAAAACAATAAAAGGGGTATTATTCGTAAAAGTATTTTTTTAATCATTGTATTACCGGTTTAGCTGATAATGAATGAAATAAATTTCGCCATCGAGCGTATGAAAGGCAATTTTCCCTGCCTTGGCCGAAGCAGTGGGATGCATGGCAATTAAATTTTCGGGAGAAATTGTTTTGCGGTCTCCGGAAAGCGGATCGATAGCAACAATAGCCGACTCAAGTATTTGATGGCCGTCATCTTTGGTTACCATTCCCACGATAAAATCGTTGCCTGCCCAGGCAGGTGCCTCAATTTCGCCGAATTCGGCTATAACCATTCCGGTTAAATCGCAAATAAATGCACCTTTCCCCATAGCATAAGCCATTACATGTTTCCGGTCGGGTGATACAGATGGCCAGATGTAACTTTCACTTTCGTAAGGCTTAATAACCAGTCGTTCTTCGCCACGATAAAGCACCAGCTGCTGGTTTTCAATTCCGGCATAAATCTCATCGCTCCTGTCCGGTTTTGAGTCGTCCACAACTGCACTTTTCAAATTGTCATCGGCACGGAAAAGCACACGGTTTCCGGCAACCATAGGCACTGACATTGTTCTTGCTGCTGGTTCCAAAAGCCTGGTTTGGCCAGATGGTTTACTCCAGGCCTGTAACTTGGAATGCCGCCGTTTATCGATAAATTCCTGTTCGACATACACAATTGTTTGATTATCAAAAGAAAAAACAGGAGAATACCCTGCACCATCGGCCTCTGAAACTTTTATCAGGTTATTGGTTTCCATATTAAGCAGGTTGAGACCTTTGTAATTTTCAGAGGTAAGCAAAAGTTGTGTTCCGGAATGATCAAACTTTGGGTGATAAAATTTCTGATTGTCCGGAAGCTGAAGTTTTTCTATCTCTACTACTTCCATTGGTTGTGCGCTGGCAGTTGCAGTAATTAATGCCAGTATTATAAATAAGTATTTCATAGGTTATTGTTTTTTGTTTTACTATTTCAACATTTTTACGGTTTTTCTTCCATAATTGGTTTCAATGGTTAATAAATAAATCCCGCGAACAAGGTTGGTATTATCCAAGATTGTTGTGTGTTCGCCCTTTATCCTGAAAGCTTTTTCTGAAATCTGAGTTCTTCTTCCGGCAATGTCAGTCAAATAGATTTGCACAGTTGAAGGTTGAGGTAAATAATACTTTATTCTGACTGGTTCGTTGGTAATAACGGTTGGAACCTGCAGCGTGAATTTTTCTTCAGGGATTTCTTCGGCAAATGTGGTTAGAAGAGTAAATGAAATTACTTCCGACCAATCGGTGGAGGAGGCAGTGCCATAATTTGCCCGTGCCTTTACATACCAGGTGCCATCATCCAGATCATCAAGTGTGAGTGTATAAGATGGTGCATCAACTGAATACTGAAGCCGGTTATTCCATGGGAAAGAAGCTGAATTGGAAAGCTGGAAAGTTATGCTTTTGGCCAGTGGTTCTTCTTCAACAGTGATTTCCACTTCAGATTGAGAAACTTCATCACCTTCCGCGGGCGAAATAATTACTGGAATGGATGGGGGAGTGGTTACCGTTGAAAAACGCACAACATCAGACCACACGGTTACCGAGTCGTCGTTTTCAGCCCGCATTCTTAAATAGTAGGTGGAATAGGAATATAGAGTTCCGGACGGCAATTCATACGACGTCCCATCAATTCCGGATTGGTCGAACAACATACTTGAAAACAAGTTACTGGTTGAGATTTGCATACGGAAAGTAAATCCTTCGTCGAATGGTTTCCATTGAATCAAAGGTGTTACTCCAATGTCAGCAGCCTCATTTTCCGGGTAGGTTATTTCCGGTTTGGGCAACGGCAATAATGTAAAGCTCCGGGTTTCTGAAACGGCGTCTTCCACGCCGGACATACGGGTATAAACGCGCCAGTAGTAAGCAGAATCTTCTTTCATTGCAATATTTGAAGAGGCAAATACAGTATCGGACAAACTGTATTTGTAGATAACCGAATTAAAAAGTGAATCGTTGGCCACTTCAATAATGTATAGTTCAGAATTTTGAACAGCATTCCATTTAAAGTGAAAACCTTCAAAAACTCCCTGTTTTTTTGCGGGGGAAATTAATACTGCAGATTTGTTTTCATGCGGTTCATATCCCATTATAACTGGAGGAAATTCATATCCGTTCCGGTCGAAAACCGATACGGCAAATGTATGGTCATCAGTCAGGTGCTGATATTTATCGAGGTTGAATGTGGTTGAATAAGACAAGCCAAGCAGAAAACTGCCATCACTGAAAATCCCGGGTTCGTCCAGTTGCTCGTTGGGAAAGGCATAAACAGCAAACCGCACATCGGATTCAGATGAATCCCAGAGGAGTGAATCTCCCTCAATTCTCAGGTTCTCAGGGAGCTCCCTCGTTTCGGAATTATTCCATGGTTTTAAAGGTGGCAAAGCATTGTTCTGATATTCATGGGTTCTCAGGTAATTGATAAATCCCTGCCGGTTAATCATTAATGTTCTGAAAAACACGCTGCCGGGAGCCTGGTTTTTATCTGAATTTCGGTTCCATTGAATTTGCAGCCCATACTCAGAAGGATCGAGTCCTGCTACCGATGTTTGTGCACTTTTTGAGGAGATATATTCCATCATTGACAGCCCTTTCATTTCCTCTTGTATCTCTTGCCGGGAAGCAGATTTTAATGCCATTGGCGGCGGATAGTTCGACTCATCGAGGGCAGTAAGTGAATGGCTGACATACAGGTGACGGCCAAAATGGTTGACAACATCCGACCACCATGGAGCCAGCTTTTTGTAATCCTGACCGCTGCTGGTAGTTGGCCAGTAAAGTTGTGGTGAAATGTAATCTACCGTCCCTTCGTTCAACCATGCCACCGGGTCGCAGTAAATTGATTTATAGGCATCCATTCCGGTAATTCCCGAAGGCAGCGAAAGTCCGTAGGAGGCCGCAACCTGCGGGTCCATTGTCCAGATTCCAAACGGAGAAACTCCAAAAGTAACCCACGGCTTGTTTTGCTGAATGGTTTCGTACACACCGGCAACCATCTGGTTTACATTTTGCCGGCGCCAGTCGTGCAGATCCATCGACTCCGGTTTCCAGTTGTTTTGTGAATACTGATCCAGTGACTCCGGTGTTCCGCCATAGGCATAAAAATAATCGTCGAATACAATGCCGTCCACATCGTAATTTTGAATAATTTCTTCCACAATTTCATTTATTCGCTCCCTCACTTCAGGGTTACCGGGGTCGAGTATAGCGGCATCATTGCCATAAGTGAGTACCCATTCCGGATGGGTTTGATTATAATCTCCTTCCTGGCCGGCATATTTCCCGGCTACTGATTCAAAACGGTAGGGATTGAGCCAGGCATGCAGTTCCAGGCCGCGTTGGTGGCATTCTTCAATAGCAAACAGCAGCGGATCGTAGCCGGGATCCATGCCACGTGTTTGCACCAGATGGGCCGACCATGGCTCGTAGCTTGACTGGTAAAAGGCGTCACATTCCGGACGAACCTGAAAAAAAACGGCATTTAAACCTGCCTTCTTAACAGAATCGAGCAGATTGACGAGATTCTGTTTTTGTAAAGTAATGGTATATTGATCGCCGGTTTGCGTAATTTTATTTCTAGGCCAGTCAAGCCCCCATACGGTTGTTAACCACGAAGCCCTGAATTCGTGTTTTGGTATATCCTGACCAGAAGCGAAAACAAAGTTTAAAATTGTCAAAAGAAAGAAAAGAGAGGTAAATTTTTGTATCATTCGCTTTGTTTTTGTTTTGTGAATCAGAAAAATGTATTGTTTTAAAATGAGAATTTAAGTAATGAAACTTATAATATTTTTTAACTGAAATAATTATTAAAGCAAAGAATCTCCTGATAAACAGGTGATTCTTTGCTGAAATTATTCGAACTATTTTTTTATCTGGCTGTATTATCAATAGCAATTCCGTATGCCTCTACATCATTGATAAAATATTCAATTTCAGAATTTTCATCTGCCAGATTAATTCTTTTAATACCTGAACGGTGCAGCGGATTAGCCTGATAATATTCTTCAGGATCGGTACCGGAAGGTGGCTGCGGACCGCGGTAAGCCCAATACAGGTAATCGCCTTCAATGGCCATTCCGGTAACAAAAAGGCCTTCAGTTTCGCCTCCTTCGCCGTCAAATGGCGAGTTATCAATTATTTCTATACCCGAACCGTCGAGGTTACTTTTAATAACCATTTTATAGCGATTATCGGCAAAATAAACTTTTTGGTTGGCATCGTCAATAACAAAACACCTGATACCGAAATTCCGGAGAATACTGCCGGCTTCAGGTACCGGATCGCCATCTACTTTTGCTCTGCCAAGAATATCATTGTCGGTAAATTTGAAAATACCAGCTCCTGTGGTGTGTTTTCCCCACCACCACTGGCCGTTATGTTTTGTAATCGTTCCGTTAACATTTCCCCAGGCAATGCCTTCTCCATAATACCCCAGCCAGTTGTTGCGCACGTAATAATCATAATCATCGAGTGAGAATTTCTGGTTACGTGTATTGATAGGAGTTCTGAAAATACCTTCCCTGCGGTCGGCCCAGTAAATCAATTCTTCCTCTTCATCGATATATCCGTAGTAAAAATCGAGGAACGTATTACCACCGAAATTTTCAAGAACTGACTCTCTTCTGGAACCATCATGTGCCACAACAAAAATTTCGCCGTCGCCGGCAGTTAAATAATCAGGTTCGGCAACAAAGGCAAATCGTGTTCCGGCATCAAAAACATAAAGCCAGTCGCCGCTAAACTGCAGTGTTAACGGGTGTTTTCCCGACCGGTAACCTAAATCAAATGGATTATTGACTTCCGGATTGATACCGTCAATAATTTTTTGTGCCATGATGTTTCCACCTTTTACAGCGTAGTACAGGGTTGGGGCCGGTTGATCGTAGTTTACCTTAACATTTACATTAACCGGAGCCAGGTTTTTATCATCTATTGTTATCGAGAGGGTAACTATTTGACTTCCGATGCTCCCGAAAACAACTGATGGTGACTCGAGGCTGCTGTTTCCCTCTTCATCAATTCCTTCTCCGGTGGTTCCGGCAGGAAATTTCCAGTTGTATTCAACAGGGTTATTTTCCGGATTTTCGAGAAGAACATCGAAAGTTACCTGTGTTTGATTGTACACAATTACAGGATCGGAAGCTGTGTAGTTTACAACCGGAACAATGTCGCTAATCATTAGTTTCTTCTCCACCTGATAAGTGTCGTCAACTTTAAGCACCACGGTGTAAGTTCCGGGCTCATCATATTTATGTACCGGATTTTCTTCAGTTGAAGTTGTTCCGTCGCCAAAATTCCACACCCACGATGAGCCTTGAACTGAAAGATTAATGAAATTGATTTCTTCTCCCACAACATAATGAAGCGAAGTGGCCGAATAGGTAAAATCAATTTCGGAGGATGGAAATACTTCAGG
>JBNJGR010000022.1:0-21473 GCA_051747885.1 Bacteroidota bacterium
GATTTTTATTTCATTGATTTTTATGGCTTTAACGTTGCATCATTTCAAAACCTCGCTGCGTTTTGGACTAAATGAAAACAACCGCGGAAAACTGATTACTACCGGCATTTTTTCATTTTCGCGCAATCCGTTTTTTTTTTCCATCATTATTTATTTCCTGGGAACAGCACTCGTTTTTCCCAATTGGTTTTTCATCGGATTTGCCGTGTTAGCCATTGTCAGCATTCATCTTTTCATTCTGAAAGAAGAAAAGTTTATGGAAGAACACTTTGGCGAAAGCTACCTGAAATACCAACAAAAAGTGAGGCGGTATTTTTAACCGGACTATTTAATTCGCACCAGCCGTTTGCCTTCGTATGTAAACCATTCGTCGGTTGCTTTTACCTGAATGGAATAAACACCCGGCTCAATGTTCTGATTCACTTCGGCTTCCCAAATGTGCTGCGAATCGGCATCGCCACCCATTTTGCGCCACGGTACATCACCCAGCTGGTTTTCCCGTTCTTTTTCGGCCAGCCGCACGGGATCTTTCTGCGGAACACGTTTCATCTCCATCCATTTGCCATTTTCACCAACTTTCATTTTCACATCGGCATCGGGCAGGGCGTTGTAAATGTTGGCAATTACTTTAAAAGCGTCGTCTTCAGCAGAAACAACATCGGGTGCAACAATGTGCATCTGCACATTTTCAGGAACCCCGGCGGTTTTCCATTTCAGGTTCCAATCATTGCCATCGATGTTTAAAAATGCATAACCGTTGGGTGTTCCATCCGACATCATGGCGTGCGGGTTTCCGTATTCATCGGGAGCGCCGGTCCACCAGGCACCGCAAACCGTACCCATGCTAATCATGTGGTGCGGTTCATTTCCCGGAAATCCCTGTTCTTCATCAATAAAATGATGGTAATGCCGGTGGGTATGCGCCACCAGCGAAACGGTGTTTGAATGACTGGCAAGCAACTCATAAAATGCCTGTTTTTCTGCCTCATCGTACCAGGGCGTTGAACCTTCGTATGGAATATGCGCCATTAGTACAAGCAGTTGGTTGTCATCCAGCCGTTCCAGTTCATTTTTCAAAAATTCCATTTGGTCTTCACCCAACCCGGTGCGGTAATAGCGGTCGTCTTCTTCAACAATCCAGCGGATATTATCGAGCACCACAAAATGAGCCGGACCATGGGTAAAAGAGTAATAAGAAGGTCCGAACGTGTTGAACCAGGTGCCGCGGGCTTCGGTGCTGTTGCTTCCCGTGTAATCGTAATCGTGATTTCCGGCCACGTACCACATGGGTGTTCCTGTATTTGAAAGGCTTCCAATAAGATGGTCGTAAATACTTAAATCATCGAAAACCACATCGCCGAGGGTAACGCCAAAATCGGCATCCACACCAACCAGTTCAGGAATTACTTCCGCCGACATGTAGTGAATTTCCTTATCGTCGCGGGGCTGGGTGTCGCCAAAAACCAGTACTTTCAACTTATCCGGCTCTTCAGCAGGGTAAAGCGGAAAATCAACTGATTCGGGCAAAAGACCGGTGGCTTCAAGTCCTTCGTATTTGGTACCCGAAACACCGGTTGCACTAAACATTTTGTAAAACCGCGGAACATTTTCGTCATCCACCGGAACAGCCCAGTTGCGGGGCTTGATTACAAAAGTGGCGGCATCGTTTCGCAGCGGAAGTTCATATTCGCCTTTCCGGTTGGTTACCGCCACATCGCGCCCGTTGGAAACGGCAACGCCTTCGAGTGGTTCATCCGCATCCGAATCGAAAACGGCATTTTCATTTTTGTCGTGAAAAACAATGCCCTCAACCGTGGTGCGGGCCTGCGCTTTTACTTCTGAATAATTATTTAAAGCGGGCAGCATAAAAAATGCTGCTGCCAGTAAAACCGGTAATTTTATCTTCATAATTCTTCTATTTTATACCTGGAATTTTTCTGTATTTTCAAAAATATAAAATAAAATTCAGGCTAAAGGATATCTGCCATAAAATTAACTTCTGCAAACGGTTTATCATCAATATGTCCGGACTTGGTTTTGAGGATTAGAATTTTACATTAACCGCCGGAGTTTGTTTTTACCAGCCAGACTTGATTGGGTTTCACATTCACTGCCTCAAAATAAAAATCCCCTCATTCGTGCAAAACCAAATGTTGTTCCGGTCGTCCACTTTTACGTTTTTTATGAAAACTTCCGGAATTTGCCCCTCAGCAGAGCGGTGCCAATTCTGGCCGTCATAAACAAAATAGCTTGAATAATCGCCTTGTTTGTTCCCCTGAACCCAGATATAATCCCGTTTATCGATATACATCCGGTTAAAAAATTCAACTTCAAAGTTATTTTCAATTTTTTTCCACTCCTCTTTGTGATAAATGAACACCTCATTTTCATAACAACCCATGCACGATGAGAGCGAATGGTCGGTTGCAAGCACTGGTTCATTCTTCGAAGTTAAATCCAGGGCAGAAATCCAGTAAAAACTGCTTTCTCCTCCCAATTGTTTCCAGTTATTTTGATGGTCAATCCTGAAAACTGCTGCACTACCAACAGTTCCCATCGATGCAAAATACACCCGGCTGTCCCTGTCCACTTTCAGGTTTTGGATGACATGCTGATTCAGGATTGAATTCTCCGGGGTATAAAGGTTGAATGTACCGCTGTCGTAACACATCAATCCGCCCAAATTGTGGGCCGCCGAGGAAAACCAGACTTTTCCGTTTGGGGCAACCTCAACTTCATTCACATAATCACGCGGCAATCCGGCATTTTCAGAAGTGTAAAAAGTGAATTCCCCTTTGTAAAAACTCGCCAGGCCTTTTTCCTTTGTTCCCAGCCAAACTCTTCCGTCGGGCGCAACCGAAACATCCTGAATGACCGTACCGGCTGAATAGGATTGCGTATTCAAACCATCGTAAAAAATCAGGTTGGTTCCCGAAGCAATCCAGACGTTTCCATCGTTGTCGAAGTCAACACAGGTAGTGTTTTCGCCTTTTAACACCCATTCCGAAACATCGAAATTGATTTCCTCCGGAAATTCATTCAGCATAACCTCGTCGTCATCTTTGTTGCAGGAAAAAAGAAGAAATAACAGGATGAAGGAAAAATAGAATAGTTTCATAACGGTTTTTTTATCAAGATGATAAAAGCGGCTTTTGGGTTGCGTAAGTTTTAAAAAAAGTAACTGTTATATTGAACAGGTGATCCGCCAGCTGGCGGACACCAGCTCAATTTCCACTTTCAGCGTTCATACACCTTCTCTCCTCCAATCCAGGTACTTTCAATTTTTGCATCCAGCACTTCCTGGGGTGAGGCAGTCATCAAATCGGTGTCGAGGATGACAAAATCGGCCCACTTGCCGGGCTCGAGACTACCTTTTTCGTTTTCTTCGAACGATGCTTTTGCCGGCCAAAGTGTAATGGAACGTAGCGCCTGCTCGCGCGAAAGTGCTTCATCTGTCAGAAATCCACCCTCGGCCCAGCCATCGTGGTCGGTGCGAAAAACCGAAGCGAAAAACGTAAACAGCGGTTCGATGTGTTCCACCGGGAAATCGGTGCCGTTGGGCAGCCAGCCGTTTTGCTGCAGCAATGTCTGGTAGGCGTAGGAACCGTTTTTCAGTCGTTCAATTCCCAGCCGCTCATCGGCCCAGTACATATCAGAAGTGGCGTGGGTTGCCTGCACCGACGGAACCACAGAATATTCACCAAATTTCTCCATATCATCCGGATGAATGATTTGCGCATGCTCAATTCGCCAGCGCCGGTCGTTTTTACCTTTCAGGAATTTCCCGTAGGTATCCAGTATCAGCCGGTTGGCGCCATCGCCGATGCAGTGGGTGGCCAGGGCAAAATTGTGGTCGTACGCCAGCTGGCAAATACTGTCATAATACGCTTGGTTTTCAATTTGAATTCCTTTGTTGCCGGGGTCGTCGGAATAATCGTCAATCAGCAGTGCACCGCGTGACCCCAAAGCACCGTCGGCATAAACTTTTATGGTATTTATTGTAAGATGGCTGGTTTGGACCGGCCCTTTTTTGACAAAATAGTCAAAGTTCTCTTCTGTGGGGTTCAGCACAGCGTTGATACGCATTTTCAGCTCATTGCTGTTTTGCATCTGCTCCATCAGCCCGATGGTATTTTTATCGAGACCGGCATCCGTAACAGAAGTGAGGCCCACGGCAAAACAGTTTTTCTGGGCTTCCAGTAACCCGAGGTGTTGCTGTTCTTTTGTAATTTCAGGAATTAGCTGGGAAACCAGTTCCATGGTTTTGTCGATTAAAATTCCTGTGGGCTCCCCGTTTTTCACCACCACCTGTCCGCCGGTAATTTTCGTTTCAGCAGAAATTCCAGCCATTTCCAGCGCTTTTGAGTTGCACCAGCCGGCGTGCCCATCCACGCGAACCAGGTACACCGGCGTTTCGGGAAAAAGTTCGTCCAGTCTGGCTTTGTCCGGAAACTCAGTCCCTTCCCAGTCGTTTTGGTCCCAGCCGCGACCAAGTACCCACTCGCCGCCAAATTTTTCGTGGTGTTCTTTTAAAATGGCATAAATCTCTTCAGTTCCCGATGTTCCGCGTAATTCGGCATATTGCATCAGGTTCCCGCCATAGCCGTTAAAGTGCGCGTGGGCATCGTTAAATCCGGGGTAAATAAATTTCCCTTGGGCATCCACACTATTTTCAGCCGAATATTTTGATGTGATTTCTTCACTGGTTCCGGTGGCCACAATTTTTCCGTGGGCCACAACCATACTTTCAGTTTCAGAAAAAGTGCTGTCCACAGCATATATTTTGGCGTTGGTTACAATTAAATCAACCTTTTCTTTTGTCATACACGAACTCATTAACAGAGAAAAAAATAATATTAGAATTCCATTTATTCTCATTGTAAGCAGTTTAAGTTTAGGAAAAAATAAACCCGGAAAATATTAAGCTGAAGCCCTGGGTGAAATGACAGAAGCTTCCAGGTGTTCGAGCATATCGTTGATTGCCACAGTTTGAATAAATCCCTTCACGGAAAGATCTTCATTCAAATTTTCCCAGGAAATACCAACACCTTTCCCAGTCAGATTCCATTTTTGGAGATCCTTTTCTGTGGCATTTTTTAAACGCGGGTAAATAGAAATTTTTGTTTCCAGTATTTTCCCTGTATTCAGAATTATACCTATCAGGTCCAGCTCTTTATCGATGATTACATTTTTAATCCGTAACCCCTTTTCGAAAATTAACTTATCCAGGGGGTCTTTTGATTCAATATCTGCTTTTTTATTCTTCGAAGTATTCATTCCATGCTTTTTTGATAAAATTCAAAGTTAATGATAAAATTTTTATATTGTTTTGAACTCAGCATATTCCTCCATAAATTAGCGACAATACAAACTGAAACCATTTCCCTGACAAAAATTGACATATCTCAATGAACGGGTTGATGTTTAATTGCAATCTTATTATAAATAAATGCGTTAAACCATTTTCAGTTATATTTTTTATATTTTAGCGGTTTGAAAAACAACAATACGAGATGTTTACATTAGGTATATTTTCCACACATATTCCCTACATTGCGCTGGTGGCGTTCTATGCCTACTTTTTGCTTTTTGGAATGGGAAAAGCATCGAAAGGAGAAATTGTTGCTGAAAACGCAACTTCTTTTCTTTACGAAGTTCAGGTTGCTGACCACTTCGATGCGAAAAATACAGGATGCTTTTATTACCAAACTGCTGATTTATTTGCCGAACACGCAAAATTCGAAGAATTTATTTTCAAAAGAAAAATAAGCCGAAAGGCGTTGACAGATAATCTTTATTATCGTTTTCATTTTATACCAGCTACTTCAAACAGACCTCCACCGATTTTAAGTTAATATTCCTTTCATCCGGAAAAAATTAACCCGGAAAACTTTTCGTTTTCACATCTTTTTATTCAACAAAACAGATTTTACAAGTGTTGTGGATGCGTGGAGTTCACGCTCAAGTTAAAAATTCTCAGTTAACCAATTCGAAAAAAAAGTGTATGATAGGCCTGATTGGCATCAGCCATAAAACATCACCCCTGGAAATAAGGGAAAAATTCGCGGTTGCGCAGGATGAAATTGTTCCTTTTTCTGAAATGTTGCAGAAAGAAACAGACATTTCAGATATCGTTGTATTGTCAACCTGCAACCGCACCGAAATTTATTTTTCGCAAAACAAGTACGATTTTCACCTGGCCGCAAAACTGGTTTACAAAACCCTGAAGCAGTTTAAAGGGATTCAGGAAAAATACTGGCACACGTTTTACAGTCACTCCAAAAAAGATGCAGTGCGGCATTTATTTGAAGTGGCCTCGGGTATCGATTCCATGATTATCGGCGAAGACCAAATCATCGGGCAAATAAAAGATGCCTATGTTTTTTGTACCGAAGAAGCCCTGACCAACGCAGTTTTGATGCGACTGTTTCAAAAGTCATTCGAAGCCAGTAAAAGAGTACGCAGCGAAACGGAAATCAAAATGGGCAACGCTTCAATTAGCAGCGCCGCCGTGCAAAAATGCACCACCCTTTTCGAGAAGCTGTCGGACAAGCGTGTGTTGCTGATAGGTGCCGGCGAAACCGGAAGCCTCGTTTTACAAAACCTGCATAAAAACGGCGTTTACCGGATTGCTTTAACAAACCGCACGCAAAAGAAAGCAGAAAAACTGGCAGAAAAACACAAATGTACACCCCTGCCATTCGAACAAATGCCGCCTCATTTATATTTATATGATATTGTGATAGTGGCCACAGGGTCTAAAGTTCCGCTGATAACTCTTGACATGGCGAAAGAAGCAATTGAGAAAAGAGAAGGCAGGAAACAGGTCCTTATTGATATTTCAGTGCCACGCAACATTGAAACAGACATTGAAAAAATAGAAAACATGGAGTTATATACCATCGATGATCTGGATAAAATTGTGAACTCTACTATGGAGAAGCGCAAAGGTTGCATCGATTCAGCAAATGAAATTATCGATGAAATGGTGAATGATTTTGATGAATGGCTTGCAAGTCGCTCACTACGCCCGGCTATAAAAGCCATTACCTACAACATGCAGAAAGTAACCAAAGAAGAACTTTCGGGTTATAACAAAGTGAATTCAGAAGACATGCAACTGGCTATCCGGGATTTTTCGAAGCACCTCACCCAAAAATATACCCGGTTGTTTATTAAAAATCTGAAAGAACTTACTGCCAACGGAAAAAACACAGAAGCCCTGGACATTGTAAACGAGCTTTTTAGTATTAGCGAAGAGTAAACCGAAAAAAACATGAACAAAAATACCATCCGCATTGGCACACGTGGCAGCCAGCTGGCCTTGTATCAGGCTGAAAGGACAAAAAAAGAACTGGCTGAAAAATTCCCTGAACTCTCAGTTGAAATTAGAATTATTAAAACCAAAGGCGACAAAATTCTCGATGTGGCCCTCTCCAAAATTGGCGACAAAGGATTGTTTACCAAAGAAATTGAAAATGCCTTGCTTGAAGAGACTGTAGATATTGCTGTTCACAGCCTGAAAGATTTACCTACTGTTTTACCAAACGGACTGAAACTCGGGGCAGTGCTCAAAAGAGGCGAATTCCGTGATGCGCTGGTGAGTAAAGACGGACGAAAACTCAGCGAACTCACTCCCAACGATACCATTGCTACCTCGAGCCTCCGGCGTAAAGCGGCTTTGCTGCGCATCAACAAAAATTTTAAAATTGTAGATATCCGCGGAAATGTGAACACCCGCCTCCGTAAAATGGAAGAAGGCCATTGCGATGCCATGATTATGGCAGCAGCGGGTTTGCAGCGCCTGGAACTGGATAAATACATCACCGAAATTATCGAGCCGAGCGTTCTGATTCCGGCCACCAGCCAGGGAGTAATTGCCATTGAATCGCGCGAAGACGATGTTCGTATCGACGGATATTTGAAAGAAATTAACCACAACAAAACCTGGAATGCCATTGAAGCTGAACGCGCATTTTTGCATGCAATCGAGGGAGGCTGCCAGGTGCCGGTGGGTTGTTTTACACATTTCGAAGATGAAAAATTTACCATTACCGGATTTGTGGCCTCAGTTGACGGAACGCAGTTCCTGATTGAAGAAGAAACCGGAACAGTTGAAAATGCGCATGAAACAGGCAAAAAGCTGGCGCAGAAACTCCGCGAAAAAGGCGCTGCCGAAATTCTGGCCAACATCAGAAAGTAATCATGAATCTTCCGCTGAAAAATAAGCTGTTTATTTCCACCCGACCGGCAGGTCGCTCCGACGAAATGAAGCGCCTCTTTGAAAATGCGGGAGCAGAATTGATGGAAATGCCGATGATTCAAATCGTGCCGCTTTCCATTTCAGCAGAAGAAAAAAAGCTGGTGAAAAACATTAAACAGTTTGATTGGCTGATTCTGACCAGCGCCAACGGAGTGTACTACTTTTTTGAATCGTTCAATAAAATCTCAGAAAAACAAAAACTCCCCGGGCATCTTAAAATTGCAGTTATCGGCAACAAAACCCAAAAAAAGCTGGAAGAATACGGGTATTCGCCCGATTTTGTAAATCCCGGGAATACCGCGGAAGATTTTTCAGATGCTTTTTTAAAACACCTTCAGAAAGAAAAAGCACACCCGAATATTTTACTGGCACTCGGAAAACTTGCCCGCACGGTTATTCAGGATGAGTTGAAAAATAGTG
Organism: Bacteroidota bacterium; assembly: GCA_051747885.1. Classification (GTDB taxonomy): domain Bacteria; phylum Bacteroidota; class Bacteroidia; order Bacteroidales; family Prolixibacteraceae; genus Tangfeifania. The sequence continues at coordinate 8,684 of JBNJGR010000022.1, forward strand.
CAAACTGCAACCGGATTGATTTTTACACCACGAACACCCCGGATTCGGTTGACCAAAATATCATGCAACAAATTGAGGAAGACCGTTATGAAATGCTTATTTTTACAAGTCCTTCAGGAATTAAAAACTTCCTGAAAATTACCCGGACCACAAATTTTGAAAACCTGCGTGTGGCCTGTATCGGAGAAACAACGGCACGCACTGCAAAAGAGAACGGAATTGAGCCGCTTGTGGTTGCTGAAGAAGCATCGGCAAAAGGGCTGGTAGATTCGATAATTAAATATTACAATTAGAAATCAAAAAAATACAACTATGCAATTTCCTGTTACACGACTTCGCAGATTACGCAAAAACGCCACCATCCGCAACATGGTACGCGAGACGATACTTACCCGCAATGATCTTATTATGCCGCTGTTTGTGTGCCCGGGAGAAGGAGTTGAAAACAAAATTTCATCCATGCCCGGAAATTCGCAGTTCTCGGTTGATTTGCTGGTTAAAAGATGTAAAGAATTACACGAAAAAGGCGTGCAATCGGTATTGCTTTTCGGAATTCCTGAATCGAAAGACGAAACCGGCGAGGTGGCCTGCCAGCACAACGGAATTGTTCAGCAGGCAGTCCGCGCACTGAAAAAGGAAGTGCCTGAACTGTACCTGATTGCCGACGTTTGTAACTGCGAGTACACCACACATGGACATTGCGGAACCATCGTGGATGGTGATGTGGACAACGACCTGACACTCGACACGCTGGCCAAACAGTCTGTTTCGCTGGCTGAAGCAGGTGTGGATATGGTAGCGCCAAGCGACATGATGGACGGCCGCGTGGGAGCGATTCGCACTGCGCTCGATGAAAACGGGTTCCCGGATATGCCGATAATGGCCTACTCCGCAAAATATGCATCGGCATTTTACGGGCCGTTCCGCGAGGCGGCTGAAAGCGCCCCGCAATTTGGCGACCGCAAAACTTACCAGATGGACCCGGCAAACGGCGATGAAGCGCTGCGTGAAGTGGAGCTGGATATTCAGGAAGGTGCCGACATCGTAATGGTGAAACCGGCGCTCAACTACATGGATGTTATTCAAAGTGTGAAAGCCAACTTCAATGTTCCTGTGGCTGCATACAACGTGAGCGGCGAATTTTCGATGGTGAAAGCCGCTGCAGAAAAAGGCTGGATCGATGAAAAACGAATCGTGCTCGAACTGCTCACCGGCCTGAAACGGGCAGGAGCAGACATCATCATCTCGTATCATACACAGGATATTATTGAGGAATTATAGCCCCCTAAATCCCTCGAAGGGGGAATTAAGAAATCCTGAAAGGATTAAACAAAAATAGCCGTAGGTGTGCAACCTACGGTGAAATAAAGCAAGCAAACTGAACCCCGAAGTGGGTTCAACAGTTAATAAATCGATTAAGTCATCCGATGAATATTTTTTCTGATAAGATATTCATCGGATGACAAACAAAAAAAACGGAACAAACATGAGTTACGAAAAAAGTATAAAAGCATTTGCAGAAGCACAAAAACATATTCCAGGAGGGGTGAATTCTCCGGCGCGTTCGTTTAAAAGTGTGGGTGGCGACCCACTGTTTTTCGCCAGCGCCAAAGGCTCGAAGGTGAAAGACATCGACGGCAATGAATTTATCGATTATGTGGGTTCGTGGGGCCCGATGATTCTAGGGCATTCGCATCCGAAAGTAGTGGAAACTATTCAAAAAACAGCCGATTCGGGAGCCAGTTTTGGCGCACCCACGCTTGTGGAAACTGAAATGGCCAAGCAAATCAAAAAGATGGTTCCCTCCATCGACACCGTACGGATGGTAAATTCAGGAACCGAAGCCACCATGAGCGCACTCCGCTTGGCACGTGGCTACACGCAGCGCGATCTGGTGATTAAATTCGAAGGCTGCTACCACGGCCACAACGACAGCTTCCTGATTGAAGCCGGCTCGGGCGCGCTGACACTCGGAGTGCCCAACACACCAGGCGTAACAAAGGGAACTGCGCGCGATACCCTCACTGCCAGATTCAATGATCTTTCTTCTGTTGAAAAATTATTTGACAAACATAAAAATGAAATTGCCGCTATAATTGTGGAACCGGTTACCGGAAATATGGGGGTAATCGAACCTCAGATAGCATTCATTGAAGGACTGCGTAAACTTTGCGACGATAACAAATCAGTTCTGATTTTTGATGAAGTGATGACCGGTTTCCGACTGTCAAAAGGCGGCGCGCAGGAAATTCTCGGAATCACACCCGATTTGACCACCTTCGGAAAAATAATCGGCGGAGGTTTGCCGGTAGGTGCCTACGGTGGGAAGCAGGAAATTATGGACTTGCTGGCACCGGCCGGTCCGGTTTACCAGGCAGGAACACTCTCGGGAAATCCGCTGGCAATGGCGGCCGGGTTAACCACACTGCGCCTGCTCGATGAAACCGAAAACTTTTACGAAGACCTTGAAAAATCTTCGGCATTTCTGGAAGAAGGAATGAAAAACAACCTGAAAGAATTGAATTTAAACGGCGTGATAAACCGGGTTGGTTCCATGCTCACACTCTTTTTTACCGACGCCGGCAAAGTGCAGTCATTTGCGGATGTGAATAATTGCGACACCGGTTTGTTTGGCCGCTATTTTAAAACCGCGCTCGACAAAAGGGTTTATTTTGCGCCCTCGCAATTCGAGGCTTGTTTTGTTTCGGCAGCGCATTCCAAAGCCGATCTGGAAAAAACAGTGGAAGTGAGTTACCAAACATTAAAAGAGTTAAAACAAGGCTGAGGGACTTCGACTTTCCAAGTCGAAGATGTTGGACATGCAAAGTCCAACTCCCGATCTAAACAAATATTTTCAACTGATTAAAGAATATGTCAAATCCGATATTACTGGAAACACTCAGAGGAAAAACCACCAGCCGGCCGCCGGTGTGGTTTATGCGGCAGGCGGGCCGCGTGTTGCCCAACTACCTGAAACTGAAAGAGAATTACACGTTCTGGCAGATGATGCAGCAACCCAAAGTGGCTGCCGAAGTTACACTCATGCCGGTTTACGATTTGGGCGTGGATGCGGCAATTTTGTTCAGCGACATCCTCGTGGTTCCTTATGCCATGGGAATGGGCCTCGATTTTACCGACAAAGGTCCGGTGTTTGAAAAACCGCTGGCGTTTCGCGACAATCCGCTGGAAGGCCTGAATCCCGATCCTTCGAAGCTCAATTACATTTACGATGTGGTGGACGAAATCATCAAAACCCGGCCGGCCAACACGCCGCTTATCGGTTTCTGCGGAGCGCCGCTCACCGTATTGCTTTTCATGTTGCAGGGATTGGGCCGAAAAGGCGATTTCCCTGATGCCACAAAATTTATTTATCAGCATAAAAAAGAGGTGAAAACACTGGTAAACGAACTGACCGATCTTTCCATTATTTATGCCGAAGAGCAAATCAATCATGGCGTGGAAGTGTTTCAGCTTTTCGATACGCACGCCGGGTTGCTTCCGTTCGATCTGTACAACGAACTGTTTCTGGAACCGGTGAAAAAAATTGCGGCTGCCGTTCGCGCGAAAAATGTACCATTTATTTTCTTCCCGAAAGGACTGGGAACCGGCATCAAAAATATTACGCCGGAATACTGCGATTTTTTGAGCATCGACTGGCAAACTTCGCTGCCCACCGCACGGGAACTGGTGCACAATGACATCGGGCTGCAGGGAAATATCGACCCGCGATTGTTGTATGCCCCGCAGGAAGATATGGAAAAAGTGCTGGAAAAGTACATTGACTTCGGTAGCAAAAACACCAACTGGATTTTTAACCTCGGCCACGGATTTTTGCCGGGACTGCCGTTTGAGAATGCCCTCTTTTTGGCCGACTGGGTGAAAAACACCGACTGGAAACGAAATGCAGAGAGATAGCTAAAAAAATTCAGGATTTTTGAATAAATCCAGCGGATTTAAATGTTTATAGAGCATTCAGCGAAATTAAATTATACGACCCTGGCCAGGGTCCAACACTAATTCATTCCATTTTTACTATAAACATTTGATGCCGCTGGCATCAGTTCTCAAAAATAATAGAAGTACAATATTTAAAAATGCCTTATTCAAAAAAGTGGACAGAATTGAAGAAATAGCAGATACTTTCAGCAAACTTCAGCAGGAAATTTGCCGTCAGTTGGAAAAAGCTGACGGGAAAGGGAAATTCAGTCATAACCGATGGGGAAAAAACCTCGGAAACGGCACTGCTTCCGTGTTGGAAAACGGGGCGGTGATTGAAAAAGGGGCTGTTAATTTTTCTTTTGTGGAAGGTGATTTCTCTGAACGGATGGAAAAAATTCTGGGCGAAAAAGGGACAAAATATGCCGCCACCGGTATTTCTTCCATTCTGCATCCGGAAAATCCGTGGATGCCCATTATTCACATGAATGTGCGGTATTTTGCATTAGACAGCGGTGTTTCGTGGTTTGGCGGGGGAATCGACCTGACGCCACACATTATTGTTCCACGTGAAGCCGCCGTTTTCCACCAATCACTGAAAGAAACCTGCGACGCTTTTGATAATAGTTTTTACCCGGATTTTAAACAGTGGGCCGACGATTATTTCTACCTGACACACCGCGAAGAAACCCGGGGTGTGGGTGGCATTTTCTTCGACCGGCAACGACCGGAAAACGAAAAAGAACGGGAAAAGCTATTCGGTTTTTGTGTGGCACTGGCCAAAAAATACCCGGAAATCTACATTGATTTCATGAACAAAAACGGTGGGGAAGAATACACCGAACGCGAAAAAAAATGGCAGCAACTCCGCCGGGGGCGTTACGTGGAGTTCAATCTGATTCACGACCGCGGCACCAAATTCGGCCTCGAATCGGGTGGAAACACCGAATCGATTCTGGTGAGTTTACCGGCAACTGCGGCGTGGGAATACAATTATCAACCCGAGTCCGGAGGATTTGAAGAAGAAACACTCAGTCTGCTCAAAAAAGGGATTGACTGGATAAATTACAAAAACGACCCCCAATGATATTTTCAACGTACATACAACTATTTTTCACCAACCTGCTCAGCCTTGAGTGGCGGATTTTTTACACCTGCCTGGCTACCATCATTGTCAACCTGCCGTTTGGCTACCTGCGTGGTGGGCTGCAAAAATTTTCGCCCTGCTGGTTTCTGGCCATCCACGCACCCGTGCCGCTGGTTATCCTCATCCGCGATTTTCATGGCCTGGAATTAACATGGGCGCTGGCCCCGTTTCTGCTGGGAAGCTATTTCATCGGGCAGTTTGCAGGCCGCAAACTATGGTTAGTATGGCCTTTGCGCGAGAAAAAATATTCGTGCGCGCTAAACAGGTTTCGAGGCTGAAACTGATTGCTATTTAACAGCTGAGCCCAAGTCAGCAGGTGAATTCTTTGAAATTGAGCAGGTGGACCGCCGGCTGGCGGACACCAACTTAATAATCTTCCAATTGATTTAAACTTTTGTTTTCAACAAAAATATTTTAACTTCCAATATCAACTAAAAAACAACTATTATGGAAGCTATTGGTGGAATTATTGCATTTGCCTGTGCTGTTTGGGTGATTTACCATGTGTGGGCGGTGAACAAAGGTTTGAGTACCGGCGCAAAAGTTTTATGGACAATCCTGGCTGTATTGTTCAGTATTATTACAGCAATTGTTTACCTGATTGTGAAGAAAAAGTAATTTCCGGGTAATTTTGATTGCATGTCTTAAAATCATTTTATCATTTTAAGCCCGTTTGAAATTCAAAAAAATGAAGTTGAACGATGCCAGGCAAATTCAACTGCCTGGCACAGTTTATTTCACAACCACCGTTTTCACATTCATAAATTCTTTAATGCCGTGAGAAGAAAGTTCGCGGCCAAATCCGCTCTCTTTAATGCCGCCAAACGGGAGGCGCGGATCGGATTTCACAAAATCGTTCACAAAGCAGCAACCGGCCTGTAATTGCGTTTCGGCAATTCTTTCCCCTTTTTTCAGATCTTGGGTAAAAACAGCAGCGCCGAGGCCAAACACCGAATCGTTGGCTACGCGAATGGCTTCCGTTTCATTTTTAACCCGGATGACCGAAGCCACAGGACCGAACAGCTCCTCATCGTAGGCGGGCATTCCCGGTTTCACGTTTTCGAGAATGGTTGGCGGATAGTATGCCCCTTTCATATTGGGTTTTTCGCCACCAATTATCACTTCGGCACCCATTTTCACCGAATCGGTAACCTGCCGGTGAAGTTCGTCGCGTAAATCCATCCTTGCCAAAGGCCCCATTGTTATTTCAGGTTCGCACGGATCGCCAAATTCAGCTTTCATCATTTCCTGGGTAAAATATTCCAGAAATTCGGGATAAACCTTTTCGGTTACAATAAACCGCTTGGCACCAATACAACTCTGACCGGCATTTACCAATCTTCCGGCGGCGCAGGTTTTTGCAGCAGAACCCAAATCGGCATCTTCCAGAATGAGGTACGGATCGCTTCCACCCAGTTCGAGCACACATTTTTTCATTACGCTTCCGGCCACCGACGCCACACTTTTTCCGGCCGGCGTACTTCCGGTCAGGCTGACTGCTTTAATGGCATGGTGCTTAATAACGGAATCCACCTGCTTGCTGCCTATCAACAGGGTACGGAACACATTTTCGGGAAAACCGGCCTCGCGGAACAGATCTTCAATGGCCATGGCGCATCCGGGGACATTGCTGGCGTGTTTTAACACCGCCGTGTTGCCGGCCATAACAGTTGGTGCCGCAAACCTGAAAACCTGCCAGAACGGAAAATTCCAGGGCATCACAGCAAGAATGGTCCCGATGGGCTGGTAACTCACATACGATGAAGAAAAATCGGAATCGATGATTTCATTTTCAAGAAAACTTTCAGCATTTTCAGCATAGTACTCGCACACCCAGGCGCACTTTTCAATTTCAGCTATTCCTTCGTGCATTACCTTTCCCATTTCGTGGGCCATCAGGCGGGCCAATTCTTCTTTTTTGCTTTTTAAAAGGCTGGCCAGGTTTTGCATCATCTGGCTGCGGTGAAAAAATGAAGTTTTACGCCAGCTATGCCAGCTTTTATCCACCGAGTTGATAATTTTTGCAACTCCTTTTTCCGAAAAAATCTCGTAGCTCTGAAAAGATTCACCCGTAACGGGATTTACTGATTTCATCATATTTTGGTAGTCATTTATTTGATAAACGAAATTATAAAAATTACTACGAAAAAAATGGAATCAGGTTTTTGAAAATTTCGATTAATGCATGGGAACTTCAATGGCAAGCAGCTTCGAGTTTTCGCCAATTGCAATTTTGAGCGGGTCGCTGACTGGCCAGAAACCGGCGGCATCGCGCTTTTCGAGTTTTTCGCCTTCAATTTCTGCCTGCCCTTCCATCACCATAAAATAAACTCCGTTTTGTTCTGATTTCGGTTCATATTCGGTTACTCCTTCCGTTTCAAAACCGATAACTGATATAAAAGCCTTCTGGTGAATCCACAGCGAATCGTTACGGCCATCGGGTGAAACCAGCAGCTGCCATTTGTTTTGGCGTTCTTCCGTGCTGAATTTTTTCTGATCGTACCGCGGTTGATGGCCTTTTTCATCGGTAAAAATCCAGATTTGAAACAGGTTGACCGGTTCGGAGTCGGAGGCGTTGAATTCGGAGTGCAGCACTCCTGTGCCGGCCGACATCACCTGCACTTCGCCGGTGGTAATCACGCCTTCGTTTCTCATATTGTCGCTGTGTTTAAGCGCTCCCGAAAGCGGAATGGTAATAATTTCCATGTCTTCGTGCGGGTGCATTCCAAATCCTTTGGAGGGCGCCACAATATCGTCGTTCAGCACCCGGAGTTTTCCAAAATGGATTTTATCGGGATTGTAGTAATTGGCAAAACTGAAGGAGTGGGCTGCTTTTAGCCATCCGTGGTCGGCAATTCCCCTGTCGGAAGCCTTATGAATTATTTTTTCCATGGTAATTGATTTTAAATAAAAAGAGGTTATCTCAAAAATGTATTTTGAGACAACCTCATTGTGCTTGTTAATCTGTTTGAAGTTATTTTGTTACCAACATAGCGGTACCAGAGGTTTCTGTGGCCACTACATTAAAATCGAGTGTAAAAGTGTCGTAAATCAGGTTATCTCCCAGGTCGGAAAAGAATTTGCCCGATCTGAATTTAATATCGTATAAAGTACGGTCAACTTCCATTTTGCCGTTGGCTTTTAATTTATTATCCGAAAAATTTACATCAGCATCGAAAGTTACCGGATTTGTAATTCCTTTAATGGTTAAATCGCCTGTAATCGTATGAGTATTTCCAACTTTGTGATTTACTTCTTTAATAACCAAGGTGGAAACCGGGTGTTTGTCCACCGAAAAGAAATCGTCGGATTTCAGGTGCCCAACCAGTTTGTTATTCATCGATTCATTTGATAAATCTTCGTTTGAAATAGTGGTCATGTCCATTTGAAATGTACCTGATTTAATTTTTTTGTCTTCCACTTCCAGGTTACCACTTTTTAAATCAATGGTTCCAAAATGCTCTCCGGTTACTTTTTCCCCGTTCCATTTTACCGTACTGTTTGATTTGTCCACCTCATAGTTTCCGGCAAATAACTGAACCCCAAAAAGGGTGCTTAATAAGATGGTTCCTAATAACTTTCCTGATGTTTTCATGACTTTTTAATTTTTTGTTCTACTTTTTCTCTTTCTGTTATTTCATTTTCGACAATTAAAGACAAATTTGTCTTTAATTTGTTCAAGGCCAAAAAAAAGCAACAAAATTTGTTGCTTTATCTATCAGTAAATAAAAGAATTACGAATCTACTCGACAATTCTGATTTCACTTTTTATTTCCATCGCCTTTTCATAAACAGCGGTAACCCCGCAGTATTTTTCCTCGGAAAGTTTCACCGCTTTTTCCAGTTTTGCTTTGGGTAAATCTTTCCCTTTAAACTGGTAAATCACCTTCATTTTGTTGTAATGTTTCGGATGTTCGTCGGTAACATCGGCTTCCACAATTACATTAAATGCTTCGGGTTCCACTTTCATTTTTTTTAGGATCATAATCACATCAACGCCTGTACAGCCGGCCAGGGCGGTAAGCATTAATTTTTTGGGCCGCGGGCCCAAATCGCTTCCACCTGCTTCTTTTGTGGCATCAATTACCATTTTATGGCCATCCATATCCGTTTCAAACGCAACTTTGTCTGTCCACGATAAATCAACAACATGTTTCATATTCATTTCTTTTACTTGTGTTTCAATTCATTTCGGTGCAAATATACAACATCGAAATATCTATATAAATAGTTTCTCAAATATTCATTGAAATTGTATCTTTAACTATTTTTGAATAAAGTTGTTATTTAAGGAAATAAACAGAGCAATAGGAAATGAGAAGTGTTATAAAAAGACCCACGGAAGCGGAAACTGATTTAAGCGGATTTCAGCTGTTTAAAAAGCTGGACGAAAACGAATTTAACCGGTTGAATTATGAGAAAACCTGCTCGCTTTACAAAAAGGGAACCATTATTTACCGCGAAGGCAGCAGGCTGACGGGTTTCTTTTGTGTTACCCGTGGTATTGTAAAAGTTTTTAAAACCGGCATCGACGGGAAAGAACAGATTATACGCTTTGCCAAAAAGGGCGAAATAATTGCCTACCGATCGCTTTTAAGCCAGGAACTGGCCTGCACAACCGCCAAAGTAATTGATGAAGCCGTTTTGTGCCACGTTCCGTATCAAACATTGCTTTTCCTGATTAAAAACAACTGGCAGTTTTCGCACCACATGCTGCAGATTGTCTGCCGCGAGCTGCGTGAAGCCAATGATTACATTACCGATATTGCACAAAAAACCGTTCGCGAAAGACTGGCCGAAGTACTGCTTCTTTTAAAAGAAAATTTTGAAGTGGACAACCAGAATACTCTGCAAATTTCGTTAACCCGCGAGGAGCTTGCCAACATGGTAGGAACAGCTACAGAATCGGTTATCCGGTTACTTTCTGAATTTAAGCAGGATGGATTAATCGAATTACAGGGCAGAAAAATTAAGTTTTTAGATATACCCAGTTTAAGGCGTGTGGCCAATATTTAAACCCGATGCAGGAGCGCCATAAAAATAAAAAACGCTACTTTTCTGAACAGGCAAGCACTACCCTGAAATATGTAATTCCCTATGTTTCAGACCAAATAAAAATTGGTCAGCAAACCAAAGTTTTGGAAATTGGGTGTGCCGAAGCCGGCAACCTGAAACCATTTCTGGATTTAGGCTGTAAAGCTACCGGCATCGATATTTCATGCGGACGTATTGAACTGGCTCGTGAATTTTATGCCAATCATCCCAAAAAGAACAACCTAACCCTGATTTGTGAAGACATTTACAAAGTGGATTTAAAGGGAAAAACCTTCGATATAATCATCATGCGCGATGTGATTGAGCACATTCCCAACCAGGAAGAATTTATGCATTACGTGAAAAAATTCCTGAACCCGGAAGGGAAATTTTTCCTGGCTTTCCCGCCCTGGCAAAACCCGTTTGGCGGACATCAGCAGGTTTGCCAAAATAAAATTCTGTCGAAATTGCCTTACTTTCATCTGTTGCCCCGTTTTCTTTACCGGTTTATCCTGAATATTGGTGAAAGCAACAAAAAGAGGATTGACGAACTCCTTTTCATAAAAGAAACCGGCATTTCCATTGAACGGTTTGAACGAATTCTGAAAAAGGAATTTTACAGCACTGACAAACGAACATTCTTTTTAATTAACCCGAATTACGAAACCAAATTCGGTTTTAAACCCCGCAGGCAATCCAGAATAATTGCAGGTATCCCGTGGTTGCGAAATTTCTTCACCACCGCGGCTTACTACATCATTTCAAAGTAGAAAACATTTTTAATTCACCCTAATCTGTTCGTATTTATCGGGGATTCGAAGTGTGAGTTTATCAATTTTATCTGTTGAAAAACCATTCATTCTGAGTTTCATATTTATGATATCTTCAGATGAAATCATAGTCATTTCAATGGTTCCGGGGTAATCTTTCTTTTTCACTTTTTCAAAATCATCGAAAACCATTTCCAATTTACGGCCATTGGTTTCATCGTTTACAATTAGTTTTGTGAGTGCATAATTGAGGGGACTGAAATACATTTTTTGTTTTTCTCCTGATTCGAGTAAAAACATGCCCTCTTCAACCGATGAATTGAAATGCATGAAATTTGTTCTCCTTTCGTAATCGTGATAGGAAAAAGCATTATTTGAAATGATGGACTGAATCGTTTCGAAATCGAGTTTTGTATTTAAAAAACTGCTCAAATAGGAGTAATCGTCAACAAAAAAGTTGCGATCGATGTAATTCACATATTTTACACTGTCGGGAGTGAGCAGAACGCGTCCAACCGGAATATTGATTTTACTGATGGAAACCAGTATCTTTTCATCTTTTATTGCTTTGAGGTTAACCCGAAAATTGGTATTGTTCTGATTGCTCGAGAACCTGCAGTTGATCCGTCTGATAGTGAGGAAATCATAATCGAAGGCATTTTGTTCCACCCTATTTACCAGTTTCCGGGTACTCAGTGGTTTTATGCTGGCGTCGGCCAAATTGCGGGTTGTCCGGCATGACGATATTCCCAAAGCCACAATCAGCAAAAGAAAAATAAAAAACCTCCTCCGTCTCAAAACATCCACCTTCATTTACTCTTCCAGGTATTTCTTTTCGTTTATTTTGCGCTCCAGTAAATCGGAATCACCACCAAACTCAATTGCTTTCTGCCAGTATTTGAGCGCTTCGTCAGTTTCCTCCATTTTAATCAGTATGTCGCCATAATGCTCCAGCAAGGTCGGGTTTTCTTCTCCTCCGTTATCAAGGGCCGATTTCATGTAAAATTTGGCCAGTGAAAAATCGCCCTTTTTAAATAGCACCCAGGCGTGTGTGTCTAGGTAAGTGGGATTATCCGGGAAATGTTCAATTACTTTTCCACTCATGCGTTCGGCTTTGTCGAGATTTTTTTCTGCCAGCGAAAGGTAGTAGGCAAAATTATTCAGTGCAATGTGGTTATCAGGATCCAATTCAACCGATTCGTCGAAAATATCGAATGCTTCCTGAATATCTCCCATTTTATAAAGTGCTTCGCCCTTCAGCATTAAAAACTGGCCTTCCATTTGTTTATTTTCAACCACATACATTATTCCTTCATCCGAAACTGTAGCGGCTTCTTCAAATTTCTCGAGCTGAACACACGCCACGGCATTTAAAAAATAGGTTTGCGGCTGATTGGGAAATAAATCTGTTGCTTCCCTGCTATGTTCATACAAGGCTTCCCAGTCTTGCAAATCGTTATCGATAAAAAGCAACCGCTCCCAAAGCATGTAATCGTTTTTTTCAATTTCTAGCGATTTCAGTAATTCTTCGCGGGCCTCTTCAATTCTGTTGTTTTTAAGCATTTTTTCAGCCCGGATGGTGTAAACAAGATGTTCGTCAGGATGCGTTTCAGCCAGTATTTCAGTTAGCAAATCTTCCTGTTCGGGTGTTAAGTTCGATTGTTCAGGATTGGAAGTAAGCATCATATAAAGTTGCAATTTGGTCTGAATATCAACTTCTTCGCTTCTAAATCCTTTTTTAGTTTCTTCGAAAGATCTTTCCGGCTGCCCGTTTTGCAGGTAATAGTTGGCAAGTGAGAAATGTACAAATCCGTTTTCAGGGTCAATTTCTTTAATTTTCTCATAGTATTTCATGGCACTCACCGAATCGCCCTGGCTCTGGAATAAATCGGCCATCAGTCCG
>JBNJGR010000023.1:0-21063 GCA_051747885.1 Bacteroidota bacterium
TCATCAATTATTGCTGTTACCTTCATAATTCAATTTTTTATACGATACAATATACGATTAAATATCGTATAACAAAAATGTTGCCTAATCTTTTCAGTCCCATTATTTTCTTACTGTAAATATCCTTTTGAATCAAAAGTAAAAACTTCCGATTCAGTCCGGGCGTTTTTCATGATTTCTGATAGCTCATCAACAATTTCCGGATGCTGTTCCGCCACATTGTTTTCTTCACCCAAATCAGTTGAAAGATTATACAGTTCTGTTGTTGCTTTTTCCGGATCGAGCACGTTGTATCTCACCAGTTTCCAGTTTTCTTTACGCACGGCCTGCCTGCCGCCAAGTTCGTGGAATTCCCAGTACAAATATTCGTGTTCTTTCTGTTGCTCTTCATTACCCAAAAGTGTAGGCAGAATAGAAATTCCGTCGGTATTCTCCGGTATTTTGGCTCCGGTTATTTCAGCAAATGTGGGATAAACATCCCAAAAAGCAGAGATGTGATCGGTTTCGCTGCCGGCCACAATTTTACCATTCCAAACGGCAATCATTGGTACCCGGATACCGCCTTCGTACAAATCGCGTTTGTAACCTTTCAGCGGACCGTTGCTGTCGAAATAGTCCGGGTCTGCGCCACCTTCCATGTGAGGCCCGTTATCGGAGGTGAAAATGATAAGTGTATTTTCATAAACCCCCAGCTCTTTTAGTTTGGCTACAATTTCACCCACCTGCATATCGAGGTAATCTACCATGGCTGCAAAAGCTGCATGCGATTCGGGCTGTGAACCGTAAGGGCCGTTGCGGAAGTTTTCGCCGCTGTCAACGCCTTCATAGTTTTTTTCAGGAAGAAATTTTCCCCGGTATTTTTCCATGTACTCCTCGGGCGCATACAATTCGGCATGGGGAATAATGGAAGGATAATACATAAAAAATGGTTTGTCATGATTATCTTGCAGAAATTTTAAGGCATACTCCTGGATAACTTCAGGGCCGTAATCACCCGTTTGGGTTCCTTCGTTTCCTTCCAGCATCACTTTTTCCTGGTTGTACCACATGTGGTACGGGTAGTAGTGATGCCCGATTCGCTGGCAGTTGTAACCAAAAAATTCATCGAACCCCTGGTTGTTGGGGTCGCCTTCTGAGCCGGGATAGCCAAGACCCCATTTCCCAAAAGCGCCGGTTACGTATCCGGCATCCTGCAAAGCTTCAGCCAGTGTGTAAGCTTCGGTTTCCAGCGGATGTTGTCCTTCGGGCCGAACTTCTTTATTGCCGCGAATAAACGTGTGCCCTGTGTGTTGGCCTGTCATCAGCGACGAGCGCGACGGGGCACAAACGGTGGAGCCGGAATAATGCTGCGTGAATTTCATTCCGTTTTCAGCCAGGTTATCAATGTTGGGTGTTTCGAAATGGGTTTGTCCGTAAGAGCTCAAATCGCCGTAGCCCAAATCATCAGCCAGAATGTAAACAATGTTTGGTTTTTGGGGGGTTGTCTCTTCTTTGGATTGATTCTGACAAGAAGTAAAAATCATGGCAGTGGCAGTCGCAAACAGGATGATTGATTTTTTCATGAGACGAAATCTTTTATTTTGTTTCAAGTTATTGACGATAAAAACCTTAAAAATACATATTTCAATTTATTCGTTCGCAATAAAATTCAATTTGAGACAATAACAAAACTGGCAACTGTCATTTCGACGAGTTCGCGAGGAGAAATCTGTTACTCATAGTGAGATTTCTCCTCATTCTTCGTCGAAATGACAATTTAATGTGATTTTGTAATCGTACATATTGAGTTTGTTATATAAATTTGTCGTTGGCAGGGTGATATGACATTATATTTTCCTGCTTTGAATGGTAATGGCTTCTGATTTTAATCCTTTCCCGTTTACCTTCAGTTCAATTTCTCCAGCCTCTTCGAGCGACTGAACCGTTACCACCAATTTTCCACTAAATGCTTTCATCGTAGGTTTATGGAACATTTCCAGCGAAGTGGCGTCGCCATTGCAAACCACTTTAAATTTTCCGGCACCGGAAACATCGAAGTTTAGCTGGTTGGCAGCATTCGGGCAGAGGTTTCCTTCTTTATCAACTACCGAAACGGTAATGTAGCTCAGGTCTTTTCCGTCGGCAGCAATTATGCTGCGGTCGGCTTTCAGTTCAAGGTGATGAGGCTTGTCTGCGGTGTGCATTTCTTTTTCACCCACCGGATTTCCGTCATCGTCAAACGCCACCACTTTTAAGGTGCCGGGTTCGTATTTCACATCCATCCACATCAGCCGGTAGCGGTGTTGCAGGGTTTTATCTTTTGTTTTGGTTTGAATGCCCTGGCTTTTTCCGTTTACAAACAATTCGGTACTGTTGTAATTGGTGTAAACAAAAACCGGCGTGGTTTCGCCTTCGCGACCTTCCCAGTTCCAGTGAGGCAGAATGTGCAGGGTTTCATCTTCGGTATTCCAGCGGCTGCGGTAGAGGTAAAACCGGTCTTTAGGAAGCCCGGCCAAATCGCAAATACCGAAATAGGAACTTCTGGACGGCCATGCTTCGTTGTAGGGAGTAGGTTCACCCAGGTAATCGAAACCTGTCCATACAAATTCGCCAATTACCCAGTCGTAATCGTCCTGCCACACAAAATCCTCATCCGGCACATTCGACCAGCGACAAGCTTCCAGATCATAAGAGGAACTTTGAAAATCGTCGTACGTTTTGTGTTTGTATTCTTTCACCGGGAATTTATAAATGCCACGTGAACTTACTGTTGAGGCAGTTTCTGAACCCAGAATAAATCCTTGCGGAAACACGTCATAGGCTTCATCATAAAGTTGTAGCCTGTAATTCAGACCGGGAATGTCAAAAATAGCACCGAATCCGTTTTTCATTGTATTCGCCACCTGGTCCATTCCAACCGTTACCGGACGGGTTGGATCTTCGTGATGAAAAATGTCCTGCAGCCATTTGGCGCGTTTCACACCTTCGTTGCCCCACTGGTCGGGCACTTCGTTGCCGGCACTCCACATGACTATGGAAGGATGATTCCGGGTGGCGCGAACCAAATTGACCACATCTTTTTCTGCCCAATCTTCAAACCAGCGGTTGTAGCCGTTTTCAACTTTGGGCCGGGCCCATTCGTCGA
Source organism: Bacteroidota bacterium (assembly GCA_051747885.1). Taxonomy (GTDB): domain Bacteria; phylum Bacteroidota; class Bacteroidia; order Bacteroidales; family Prolixibacteraceae; genus Tangfeifania. The sequence goes on from JBNJGR010000023.1 coordinate 3,125, forward strand.
AACTTTCGGCCAGAAACAAAATTCCCATTTCGTCGCACAGTTCCACCTGTTCAATTGACGGCATGTTGTGGGCTGATCGAACAGCATTAACCCCCATGTCTTTCAAAATGGTAAGTTGCCGTTTGAGTGCCGCTCTGTTTACGGCTGCTCCCAGCGGCCCTAAATCGTGATGCAGGCAAACGCCTTTAAATTTGGTGACTTCGCCATTCAGCACAAGTCCTTTTCCCTGCTCATATTCCACAGTCCGAATGCCAAAACGAATGGTTTGTTCGTCTTTCAGTTCATTGTCCTGGTACAACTTCATCGTTGCAAAATAGAGATTGGGTTCTTCCAGGTTCCAGATTTCAGGATTGGGAACGCCAATGTTTTGCTCCATCTGGTTTCCGAACATTTTATCAGTTGCTTCAGTGGAAATTACTTTCCCGTCAGCATCTTTAATTTCGGTTACAAGTTTTACATTTTCGCCATTTACTTCGCTTTTAATGTTTACCTGCGCCATTTCATCCGAAACAAAAGGAGTGGTAATGAATGTTCCCCAGTGTTTGAAATTCACCTCATCCTTCACAATTAACTGAACTTTGCGGTAAATGCCGGCACCCGGGTACCAGCGAGATGATGAAGGAGGGTTTTCCAACCGAACGGCCAGCAGATTTTCTTCGCCTTCTGTTAAATAATCGGTTATATCGAAATAGAAATAAGCATATCCGTACGGATGATTTCCCACTTTTTGGTCATTTACCCAAACGTGGGCGTCGCTCATGGCGCCGTCAAAAGTCAGCAACACTTTTTTGCCTGCTTCGAATTCAGGAAGTTCAAATGATTTACGGTACCAGCCCACGCCAATGTGTGGTAACGCCCCAGTTCGACCGGTTCTCAGGCGGGCCTCCTCTTCCATGTCCTGTTCTACCCGCACTTTTTGTGCATCAATTTCTTTGTCGAACGGACCTTTTATTGCCCAATCGTGGGGTACCGAAACGGTTTCCCAGTTGCCGGTATTTAACTCCGGATTCTCAGCTCCATCTACATCTTCGTTGATGAATTTCCAGTTGTCTTCCAGCGAGATAACTGTGCGGGGCGTGCTGTTTTGGGAGAAACTGATTGTTACAAATAAAAGGGAAAGAATTGTCAGAAAATTTTTTTTCATGGTAATTAGGTTTATGAATAATTTTAGTAATCAAAAAGATATTTTTCTTTATCCCTGCAAACACATACAAAAATAACCGGAATTTTAAACTGCCTGCTGACAATTTGTGCTTTTTGGAAATTTTTATTTTTCTCTGTTGTTTTGAACAATACCTTTTTTGTCATCATTTAAATTTTGAAAAGTTTACACCCAGGAATAGGTTTTGTGGTTGCCAGGTTTTGAAAAAATCAGGAATCAGTACAATACCTCAGATTTTAGATAGATACATATAAGCAATTTGAGAATTAACTTTCAGCTTTTTGCCTGATTTATATTTAACAAAATTATTTAATTTTGAATCGAATAAGCCGTTAAAAATAAACTGCATAATGGAAGAGAAGACCTTTTTTTTTAAACTTTTGCTTGATGGAAATTTCGAATTTTGTCATGATGATTGTAAAATAAAAGAATTCAGTAAGATGTCACTTTCTGAATTAATTGAAAAGACAAGTGGAATGAGTTCTATGGAAATTAGAACCATTATCAGCAGGCATGAAGATTGCCTGAAAAATTACTGGCCTAAGTTTGCCAGTTAAATCTGTTTTTCCTGTTTCTGTTTTGCAGTTTTCTGAAAAAATTTACCACTCATCAGTTCTGAAAGGCGACGCCGGAAGGCCTTCTTTATTGAAAAGATTGGCTCCTTCAGGATTATCGGCCCAGGCATAACGCACGGCAACCGGATTTTTTACATCAGGGCTCCAAACGATAACTTTGTTTCCTTTGATTTTTGCTTTTGCCCACACAAATTTTTTATCGGCGCCGGCTACAGCAAATTGTTTCAGCTTACCACCTCCTTTTGCCACAAGACCGCTGCCCACATTTGAAAATGTTAGTACAGCCTTTTTCCCATTGATTTTCATGGATTGAAAAATTGGGCCTGATGCTACCAAATCATTTTCGTTGTAGGCGGTTTTGCGCGCTGCCAGTGCCAGTCGTTTGGCCACATCTTTTTTGTTCAGCGGGTGAATGTCATTCCACTCGCCTAAATCGATTGCCACTGCCATTGCAGTGTTGGGCAATTTCAACGCTTCCATCTGCGCTTCGCGGGTGCGGGCCCAGTTGCTTTCGGTGGGGTAGTTGTAGCTTTCCATGAAATTGTGCAGTTGCACAAACAGGAACGGGAAATCACCCTGGTTCCATTTTTCCCGCCAGTTTTGGATCATCGCCGGGAACAATCTGGCATATTCATCGGGCCGTTCAGCATTTGATTCGCCCTGATACCAGATAACTCCTTTTATTGAATAGTTGGTGAGGGGGGCAATCATACCATTGAAAAGTCCAATCGGTTTCCACCGCACGAAAGTCTGGCCCGGAGCAGGTTCCATTTCGGCTCCCAGACGATAATGCCAATTTCCTTTTAAATCAATTTCAAAATCATCAACCAGCAGTTCGTAGGGTTTGTCGGGCACAAAGCCACCGCGGCCGCTGTTACTGACTACGCGCACAACAATGGTGTTTTCACTTTCAACCAAAACATTTTCAGGAATCTGATACCTTCTTGGCGGGTACTGGTAACTCACCGAACCCACAAATGTGCCGTTTACAAAAACCGAATCGGCATCCACAATGCGGCCCATGTTTAGCCGGGCAGTTTTTCCGGCCAGTTCAACTGGTAATTCAATGGTTTTCCTGAACCAGACTACACCGTTTACCATGCCCAAATCCTCATCGGCCCAGTAACCCGGAATTTCCATTTCAGCCCAGTTGGAATCGTCCAGGTGAGGTTGGTGCCAGGTGGATTCCGGATTTTTATAACCTTTGTCTTTTTGATTTAGTTCTGCGTACCAGGCGGCGGATTTTTTCCGGTCAGTTGCCTCAATTTGGCGGATATATTCCGAGTCTTTAAACTTTTGAGCCTCCTGATAATGATTGGGGAATTCTTTGATGGCATCTTCGCTCATCCAGGCTTCAGCCGGAGAACCACCGAGGCTTGAGCGGATGATACCCACCGGAATCTGGTATTGGCGGTACAATTCATCGGCAAAAAAGTAAGTAATAGCCGAAACCCGTAAAATGTTTTCCTGGCTGATGCTTTCCCATTTCCCTGAAGGCAGGTTTTTTTGCGGTGAATTGAAATCGTACGCCGTGGGGACCGCAAAATACCGGATGTTATTGTTGCCTGCATTTCTGATTTCTTCTTCGTAAAGCGGGCTCACCCGGTTCATGTCGATATCCATTTGCGACTGGCCCGAGCAAAACCACACGTCGCCAATCAAAATGTTGTTCAGTGTAATAGTATCGGATGAAATGATTTGCATGGTGTGCGGACCGCCGGCTTTCAGATTGGAGAAGTTTATATCCCACTCACCTTTTTCATTTGCCGTGGAAGAATAAATATCTTCTAAAAATTGAACTTGAACTGTTTTGCCTGGTGTTGCCCATCCCCAGATTTTTACATCGGTATTCCGCTGCAAAACCATGCCATCGCTCACCAGTTTGGGAAGCTTAACTTGTCCAAAACCGGTAACAGCTAAAAAGAAGAGAATTCCTGTGAGAAGTAAACTGTTTTTTTTACGCATTGAATTCAGTTTTTCAGGGTTCATTTATAAATTGTGAAATTGTTCCAGGTTCAATTTTAAATTGAATTTTTGGCCTGAATAGTACATTTCATCCCATGTTTTTGCTTCCCTTGCGGTGGCACTCATCCTTCCCAGAATGGCCGAAAGCGTTGAAGTGGCTCCCGAGTGGGCTTCGTTTATGAGGTTGCCCGATTCGATGCTTTCAATAAACGCTTTTGTTTTATTGGCGTCGGCATCGTAGAGAGCCGAGGTAAATGCACCGGATCTTCGCTGTTCTTCAGTCGGCTGGCCTTTCACAACACCTGAATCCCAGGGATTGTCGCCCTCGATGAACACACCGCGGCTGTAATGTGCTTCGGCAATTCCTTTTGTGCCGATAAACCGTGCGCATACGTCGTTAAACGCCGGACCGATTTGCGTGGAATGAATACTCACATTCCGGTTGGCAGGGTAGCCGTAAATGGCCTGGTAGTTGGAGAACGTATTTCCATAATCGGCGCCACCTGTGCGGTTTCCGTTGCCCACTGCATTTTCGGGTTGTTCATTCAACACCCAGTTGCAAACATCGAGCATGTGAATGCCCTGGTCGAGCAGAATTCCGCCCGATAATTCACGAAAATAGAAATGGTTGCGAATCATGAATTCATCATGAGAATCGCCTACAGGCTGAACTGGTTCTTTTTTGAGCGAGGAAATGTAGTACAATTGCACATTCGCCACCTCACCAATATCGCCACGGCGAATGCGATTGGCCATTTCAACATAAGGCGTGGCATGGCGGATTTGAAAACCGATGGCCACACTCACGTTTCCTTTGGCCGTTTGGCCGGAGCGGATGACTTTCCGGCAGCCTTCCACATCGGGTGAAACCGGTTTTTCGCAATAGACATGTTTGCCCGCCTGAACTGCAGCTTCCAGAAAATCGGGGTGGGTGTATGCTGGCGATGAAATAAGGACCGCATCTACCTCCGGGTCGTTTACCAGGTGCATGTAAGCAATGGGACCTTTGTACATTTGCGATTCGTTTATGGCTATTCCGCCGTTGTCGGTGTTTAGTTTGTCGAATACCGGTTTTGCTTTTTCGAGCTGGTAATCAAACAGGTCGGCCATGGCAACAATTTGTGCATTGGCATTCCGCACCATGCTTGAAATAACCGTAGTTCCGCGGTTGCCGCATCCGATTATCCCCATGCGGATGGCAGAGTTGGTACGGGTTCCGAAAACGGTGGATGGTTTTAAAATGGTGAGTGCGGAGATGGCAGCAGTGGAGGCCACAAAGTTTCTTCGGTTGATAGGTTTCATAACTGTAAGTTTGATTAATAGACTTAAAGACCAAAGTTAAGAAAGTATTGGCAGATTTTACAGCAAAACCGTCTAACGGTTCTAATCCGCTGGTCGGTTCGCGCCTGAAAACAAAAAAGCCGGGCAACAGCCCGGCACTCATGCAAAAATGGGGTGTGAAACTGTATTAAAACAGTTTTCTAAATCCAACAACGTTTTTTACTTCCTGTAAGGTTTTTGCAGCCGATTCGCGGGCTTTTTCAGCACCCAAACGAGCTACCTTTGCAAGATACATATCATCTTCCAAAATGGCAATAATTCGTTCGCGAATTGGTGTGGTATATTTGATAATGTCTTCGGCCAGTTGCTTTTTCATGTCGCCGTAGCGGATTTCGCATTTGTTGTACAGTTCGTTGAAATGCTTCACTGTATCTGGTTCCGAAACAATTTCCATTAGCGTAAACAGGTTTTGCACCGGCTCCGGTTTTTCCTGGTTCATTTCAGTGGGGCCGGCATCGGTAACGGCGCGCATCACTTTTTTGCGAATCGATTTCGGGTCTTCGAACAGATTGATGGCGTTTCCTTCCGATTTGCCCATTTTGCCGCTGCCGTCGAGCCCCGGAACTTTAATCATGTCTTTTCCATCGAATGTGTATGGCCGCGGAATCGGGAACACATCTTTTTTGTACATCCGGTTGAAGCGTTTGGCAAATTTGCGGGCCATTTCCAGGTTTTGTTCCTGGTCTTTTCCCACCGGCACAAAGTTGGCCTTGTGGATGATAATATCGGCGGCCATCAAAACCGGGTAGGTGAGGAGCCCGGCGTTTACATTCTCGGGTTGCTGGCGGGCTTTGTCCTTAAACGAAGTGGTGCGCTCCAGTTCGCCGAGGTAGGCGTTCATATTCAGGATGGTGTACAGTTCTGTCACTTCCGGCACATCGCTCTGGATGTAAATTGTGGCCTTTTCCGGGTCGATTCCGCAGGCCAGGTACTCGGCCAGCACCTGTTTTACGCCCGATTGCAAATCATTTGGCGTGGGGTGCGTGGTGAGTGAATGAATATCGGCAATAAAAAAGTAGCAGTTGAAATCTTCCTGCATGCGCACAAAATTGCGCACCGCCCCAAAATAGTTGCCGAGGTGTAAATATCCGGTGGGCCGTATCCCGCTTAAAACTGTCGGTTTATCTGTCATTTTTCCTGATTATCAAATTCGGATGCAAAAATAGACAATCGGCCCCAAACTAAAAATATTGAGTAAAAAAGAGTGGAATAAAATTAATTTATTGCAGGAAACACGCTACCAATTATCAATGTCAATTTTTAAATTTTACAACAGAAGTAAGAATAGTTAAAGTTGATAATTTATCCTGCAAGCACAAGTTCATTCTTTTTTTTTCTCCTGCTTATATAATCCGATTGGTACCCACTGGATTTGAATTCCTTTAGCACTTTTTCTGCCTCTTTGAAACTCAATTGGTATCGTTTTGTGCTAAACAGTCCGGTTGACATTTTTCGTAGTTCATCATGGATGTTTTCCAGCGATTGAATAATTACTGAGCGAATAAACTCAGCACATTTTATGCAGGAAGACTCCTGGAATTCTTCAGTTGTATAAAAGGCGTTTTTTAAGGCATGAATTGATTTTTGGAATTGCTTATCTCTAAAATACGTGTCCGATTCATGAAGATAGTTATTAATTTTCGGAAGATAATCTTTGCAGATTTTTTCATTTTGTTGGCAATCCAAAAGTTCAATCTTATCTTGATTGTCATTAAAATATTCAGTATCTGTTTGCACTAATGAAAAAAGATTTCTTCCTTTAACTTTCATAAATTTAATTTTTTTCAGTATAAAAAAACTGCTGCGAAATAGAACCATTGGGTATTGTAATATGTCTGCCTTGCAATTGTTGTTTTATCAGGCCACAGCAGCAAATGTAATCGCTTAGCGCAAAATTAGGTTAATATAACGTGGAGGCCGTTATGCAAAATGCTGAAAGAAATGGTACTATTCGCTGATTTTTGATCAGGCTTTTTTCCTTTTTGTCAGTAAAAGGAATTTTTGATGATGCAATCGTGCGGCAGTTAAAGGGTTAACTCCCGGTCTTTTCTAATACTCATACCTGAATCCTGAATTATTTCCCCGATACTTAACCGTTCCGTCCGAATTTCTGTAATTTTGCGTTTTCTAAAACAGTTTTACAGATGGCAAACATCAGGGTAACCAAACGGTTTCATTTCGAGATGGCGCACACGTTACACGAATACGACGGACTGTGCCGGAATATCCACGGGCATTCGTACAATCTGGAAGTGACACTGGCCGGCGAACCGCGCAACCAGCCCGGCCACCCGAAAGACGGCATGGTGATGGATTTTGCCGATTTGAAACACCTCGTAAAATCAGAGATTGTCAACCGGTTCGATCACTCGCTCATGGTGAATAATCTTGTTCCTAAGGAACAAATTGAGTTGCTGCGAAAAACTTCTGAAAGGATTATCCTGGTTGGTTTTCAACCCACTACTGAAAATATTGTCAGTTACATTGCCGAAATCCTTCAGGAAAAACTGCCGCCCGGCGTTTCGCTTTTCAGTATCCGGCTTTTTGAAACCGTAACCGCATTTGCCGAGTGGTTTGCGGATGATAATCAATAGTTTTTTAAAAAGTTAACGTTAAATTTGTCTTTTCTGTAATCCTGTAAAAGGTGTAATTATTGAGCAGGTGACGCCAAGTCACCAGTTCAACAACTTCACCTGGTGACTCAAAGTCACCGGGTGAATAATAGGTTCAAAAAACAAAATATTATGACAGAAAACGACCCGAAAAAACTTTTCCTGCTCGATGCTTACGCATTGATTTACAGAAGTTATTATGCGTTTATTCGCAACCCGAGGTTTAATTCAAAAGGAGTAAATACTTCCGCGATGCTCGGTTTTACAAACACCCTCACGCAGTTGCTCGAAGCGGAAGATCCACACTACATCGGGGTTGTTTTCGATGTGTCGGCGCCTACTTTTCGTCACGAGATGTACAAGGAATACAAAGCCAACCGGGAAGAAATGCCCGAAGATTTGCGGAAATCGATTCCCTACATTCGCAAAATTATTGAAGCATTCAATATTCCGATTATTGAAAAGGAAGGCTTTGAAGCCGATGATGTAATCGGCACGTTGGCGCAAAAAGCCAAACCCGAAGGTTTCGACACCTTTATGATGACGCCTGATAAAGATTATGCGCAGTTGGTGGAAGATCATGTGCGGATGTACAAGCCAGCCAAACAGGGCGGCGCTGCCGAAGTTTGGGGGCCCGAAGAAGTGAAAAAGAATTTCGGTATTGAAAATACGGAGCAGGTGATAGATATTCTCGGGCTAATGGGCGACAGCTCCGACAATATTCCCGGCTGTCCGGGAATCGGGCCCAAAACAGCTGAAAAACTGATAGCCAAATACGGCAGCATCGATGGGATCTACGAGAACATTGACGATTTGAAAGGCAAGCAAAAAGAAAACTTGCTGGAGTTTAAAGACCAGGTGTATTTATCGCGTAAACTGGTGACCATCATTCAGAATGTGCCTATCGAGTTCGATAAAAAAGGCCTTACCCGCGATGAGCCGGATAAAGAAGCGCTGAAAGCTATTTTCGAAGATCTGGAATTCCGCACACTGGCTCAACGGCTTGGACTTGAAGAGGTAAAACCAAGTGTTGCGACCCAGCAGTCGCTTTTTGGCGATGTGGAGGTGACGCAACCCGCTGCTCAAAAGCGCGAAAACCTGGAATCGGTTCCTCATCAGTACTATTTGGTTGAAAACGAAATGCAGCGCGCCAGCCTGCGTGCCGAACTTTCTGTAACCGAAGCGTTTTGTTTCGACACCGAAACCACCGGGCTCGATACCCATTCTTCCGAAATTGTTTGCCTCTCGTTTTCATTTCGCAAGCACGAGGCTTACTGTGTTTTGCTGCCCTCTAAAAAAGAGGAAGCGCAGAAAGTGATGGACGAATTCCGCGACATTTTTGCCGATGAAAACATTCTCAAAATCGCACAAAATATTAAGTATGATATGCTGATGCTGAGTAATTACGGCATCGAGGTGAAAGGCAAGCTGTACGACACGATGCTGGCCCACTACCTCATTCAACCCGAGCAAAAACACAACCTCGACTATTTGTGCGACATTTACCTGAATTACGAAAAAGTACCCACCGAAAAACTTATCGGCAAAAAAGGAAAAAACCAGTTAAGCATGCGCTCGGTTGGGAAAGAAAAACTGCGCGATTATGCCTGCGAAGATGCCGATCTTACATTTCAGCTAAAACAGGCGCTCGACCCGAAACTGGACGAATATGAAATGCGCGAACTGTTTGAAACGATGGAGATGCCGCTGGTTCCGGTGCTGGTGCACATGGAAAATGCCGGGGTGAAAATCAATTCGGAGGTGCTGAAAGAGTATGCTAAAAAACTCAGGAAGCAGATTATTGAGATTGAAAAAGAGATACACGAGATGGCAGGGGAGGAGTTCAATGTTTCGTCGCCCAAACAGTTGGGGCCCATTCTTTTTGAGAAACTAAATATAGGTTCCGGAAGTGGGGCCAGAAAAACCAAAACCAAACAGTATTCGACTTCCGAAGAGGTGTTGGTTCGCCTGGCCGACCGGCATCCTATTATCAATAAAATTCTGGAATTCAGAGGACTGAAAAAGTTGCTTTCTACTTACGTGGAAGCGCTTCCTGAAATTGTCAATAAAAAAACCGGTAAAATTCACTCTTCGTTTAACCAGGCCATTACTGCCACAGGCAGGTTGAGTTCCATCAATCCGAATTTGCAAAACATTCCCATCCGCGACGAAGCCGGGCGCGAAATCCGGCGGGCATTTATTCCGTCCGATGAAAAACACACCTTTCTTTCGGCCGACTATTCGCAGATTGAACTGCGCATTATGGCGGCGCTGAGCCAGGATGAGGAGATGCTGAAAGCGTTCAACGAGGGGAAGGATATTCACGCCATTACCGCTGCTAAAATTTATAAAGTACCCGAAAACGAAGTCACTTCCGATATGCGCCGGAAAGCAAAAACCGCCAACTTTGGTATTATCTATGGAATTTCGGCTTATGGGTTGTCGCAACGGCTGAACATACCGCGGTCGGAAGCCAAAGAACTTATCGACGGCTATTTCGAAAATTTCCCTAAAATTAAAGCCTTCATGGACAAACAGATAGATTTGGCCGGAAAGAAAGGGTTCGTGCAAACAATTAAAGGGCGGAAACGTTATTTAAATGATATTAATTCAGCCAATGGTACCGTCCGCGGCATGGCAGAGCGAAACGCCATAAATGCACCTATACAGGGTTCTGCCGCCGACATAATTAAAAAGGCGATGATTGAAATTTTTGCCAGGTTTAACGAAAAAGGTTTAAAATCAAAAATGATTTTGCAGGTGCACGATGAGCTGAATTTTGATGTATTTAAACCGGAACTCGAAAAGGTGAAGAAAATTGTAAAAAATGAAATGGAGAATGCTGTTCAGCTTGATGTTCCGTTAACTGTTGAAATGAATGCTGCCGATAATTGGCTCGATGCCCATTAATTTATGTATAGAATTACAGAAATAGAAACAGAAGATGATTACCGGGAAGCCCTGAACCGCTTCATCAAGTTATGCGAAACCCAAAAAACCGATGAAGATCTCAAAGAGTTGTTTCTGCTCGCTGATTTAATGGAAAAATACGAACGGGAAAATTGCGGGGGAAGCTAAAAATTTACTTCCCATACAACCGTTGAAAATGGTTCTCCAGGTGGTTTCGCATGGCTGCGCGGAATTTATCTGGAGAACCATTTTTTAATATATCGACCAGGCCCTGATGCGAAACGTGGGTTTTCTTTTTAATGGGTTTGTTTATCAGGCCGCTGTCGTACATGTAATTAAAAACAGGCAGCAAAATTTGCTGGAATTTTAAAAGCGTATCATTGTTGGCTATTTCGTAAAGTTTACCGTGAAACTTAATTTCATGATCGATGTCGAACAAAACATCGTCCGATTTTTCCGGTTCCTTATTGATTATGCGTTCCAGTTCAGCAATATCTTCGGGAGTAACATGCTGAAAAATCAAATCAGCCATCCCGATTTCTATTACCAGTCTCAGCTCAAAAATATCTTTTAGTGTGGTGTTGTCGAGCATTCGCGGAATCATTGATTTTCCCAGGAGAACAGAAAGATCAGGGCTTTTAATGATAGTACCTTTATGTTTTATGGCTTCAATAATTCCCAGCGTTTTCAACCGGGTTAGCGATTCCCGGATTACCGTGCGGCTCACCCCCATGGCATTGGCCAGTTCCATTTCTTTGGGAATCACATCACCGGGTTTGTACTCTTTTTTAATGAAAAAATCGACCAGGTTCATTTCAACTTTATCTACCAGGCTGCGAGTGTCAATTGTTGATAAGTATTCTGTTTTTCCTTGTGAGTTCATGCTTCCGAAAAATTTAGTTGATGTTCAGCTATAAAAAAATTGAACACAAATTTCTTAAAAATTTTGAATTAAAAAATTATTAAATATATTTGTGCTGTGTTATGTAATACATAATGCAAATATAAACAATATTTTAATAAAAGTTGAATCTTATGAAAAACTTCATTAAAAAAATGCGCTCTATCCGCTGGTTAGTTATATTAATGCTAATTAGCGGACAGGCATTTGCACAAACAGATGTTACCGGCAGAGTTACTGATGCCGACACCGAAGAACCCTTACCGGGTGTTTCAATTGTAATTTCGGGAACAACTTTGGGAACTATTAGCGATATCGACGGGAATTTTAGTCTTGATGTCCCCGAAGGAAATAATGAACTCGAATTTTCGATGATTGGTTATCAAAAGAAAGTGGTTCAGTTAGATGGCGTTACAACGTTAAACGTAACCCTGGAAGAGACAACCACCGCACTCGAAGAAATTGTAGTAACCGGTTATAGCACTCAGTCCCGTGCAGAAATGACCACTTCAATTTCGAAACTGGATACTAAAAATCTGGAAAGTGCACCACGTTCCAATGCGGCAACTGCTTTGCAGGGGACCATTGCCGGTTTAAAAGTTACGCAGACCACAGGTCAGCCGGGTTCAACACCCAGCATGGTAGTGCGTGGGGGTACCAGCTTCTCGGGAACAGGTAGTCCGCTGGTTCTGATTGATGGAGTACCCGGTTCATTTTATGCGCTGAATGCCGACGATATTGAATCGATGGAGGTACTGAAAGATGCGGCTTCTACAGCTATTTACGGTGCCAGGGCAGCCAACGGGGTAATTCTGGTAACTACCAAAAAAGGAAAAGCCGGAACTTCAAATGTAAGTCTCAGGGCTAAGTTTACCAGCAATCAGCGCCGAGAAGATCCAATGGAATATTTGGGTGCAAGAGATTACGTTCATTTTAACCGGTTGGCGGTTAAGCAGGCGCAGGATGTGATGGGTTATGCCTGGCTCAATCAGTTTTTAACCGGAGCACACGCCGCAGGTACCGGAAATAACACAACAAATTCCATTTATACCACAATGGTATTATCGGACGAAAACAGGTACCTGCTGGACTACGAAGGCTGGCAAACCATGGAAGATCCGGTTTTTCCTGATCAAACCCTGCTGTTCATGGAAAACCAGATGAACGAGTTGTTTTATCAGGATAGTTATGCAATGGATTACACCTTATCCTTTGACGGCGGAAACGAGAGAGGTACCTATTATCTCGGACTGGGTTTTCTGGATGACAAAGGACTGGTTTTCGGATCTGATTTCGACCGCTATTCCGGAACATTCAACGCTTCCTATAAACTGACAGACGCATTGGAAGTTTCTTCAAATATTATTTATGCGCACTCGAACCAGACTTTGCCGTTCGACAGCGAGTACAACCTGTTTCAACGTACAGCAGGCTTGGCGCCCACATCGCGTATTTACAACAATAACCCGGATGGAAGCCTTTCCAATGATTACCAGCCCGGAACCTACCTGGGTTTTGGGAACCCGCTTTACTACCGCGACAAATTTGTGCGCTACAACCTGGAGCAACGGCTTACCGGATCGGTTCAGTTCGATTATAAATTTCTGAATGACTTTACACTTACCGTTCGCGGAAGCCACTTTACCATTAATAATTCAAATGAATCGTTTAATAAAGCATATTTGAATTCGGGAAGTTTGAATACTGAAAGACGTGCTGCAGCATCGCATGCCCGCACGCTTCGCGACCAGGTAACTGCTCTGTTAAACTACCGCAACTCATTTGCCGGTCAGCACAATGTAACTGCCCTGGTGGGGACAGAATATTTCAGGGAAAAACAGTTTTCATTCAGCGCTGCCACGCGTTTGTCGCCAACCGATTTGATTTACACCATGAATGTGGGTTCTGAGGCAGCCGGTGTTCCCTCATCTTTCAGAACAGGTTACGAAATTGCTTCGCTTTTTGGCCAGGTCAATTACGATTTCGATTACAAATACCTGTTTGGTTTTACTTTCCGCTACGACGGAACATCTCGTCTGGGAAATAATAAATACGGATTCTTCCCGGGAGTTTCAGCAGGTTGGAATGTACATAACGAAGATTTTTTCCAGCAATCGAAAGTAAGTTCTGTAATTAGCAAGTTGAAGCCGAGGGTTAGTTACGGGGTGAACGGAAACATCGACATCCTGAGTAATTTTGGTGTATTCGGAAGTTACGGAACAACTCCTGTTTACGATACCCAGGTGGGTTATGCAAATAACAGCCTGCCTTTGCTCGATTTGAGATGGGAGCGCTCTACCACCTTTAACATGGGATTGGACGTAGGTTTATTCGATAACCGCGTGAGTTTGATTTCCGATTTCTTTATCCGCGATGTGCAGGATAAACTGGCGGGTTTGACATTGCCGCTCTGGACAGGATTCTCATCCATTACAACCAATAACGGAACACTGCAGAACCGTGGTTTTGAGTTGGAAGTGGATGCCAATGTGGTGAAAACAACAGATGTTAACTGGAACCTGGGACTTACCTATTACCGGGTACGCAACTACGCCAAGCAACTGCCTGAAAATGGTGTGGAGAAAAACAGACAGGGTGGTACCGAAATTTACGACCCTGAAACCGGAGAAACAAAATACGTTGGCGGCCTGCAGGAAGGCGAACGTGTTGGCTACGATGTAATTACTGCCTATGTTTTTGAAGGTGTGTATAAAACTCAGGCCGATATTGATGCACATGAAGGACGGATAGTGGAATTTGCGTACGATAAAGATACCCGCTATTTGGGCGATGCCATTTGGAAAGATCTGAATGACGACGGTGTGATTAATTATCTCGACCGCGAAGTGATTGGAAGAAGAACTCCTGATTTTACAGGTGGGCTTACTTCAGATTTCAGCTACAAAAATTTTAATCTGTATGTAAAAACTGATTTTACCCTTGGTCATTACATTATTAACGGCCGCCGGGTAAAAGGGATTTCCCAAACACAGGGGAACCAAAACGGCCCTGCAGAAATAGCCGATACATGGACACCTGATAATCATGATTCTGACATTCCGATATTTACACTGGTTGACCGTCAGAATAACCACCTGGCAGCAGGTTACGATCAGGGCTCGATGGACCACAGCAGCTCACGCATGTGGGAAAAAGGCGATTATTTTGCCTTGCGCGAGGTTACATTAAGTTATAATCTGGATGGCAGCAATGTGGGAAATTTCTTTAAAAATACCAGGATTTACCTCACCGGTTCCAACCTGGCTTACTTCAACAGTTTTTCAGGAAGCTCGCCGGAGGAATCATCAAATGGGATAGATATGGGAAGATTCCCACTGCCAAGAACTTTAACTTTAGGTGTAAACGTAAACTTTTAACAAATAAGCATTATGAAGAAGTATATTATATTATTTATAACCATTGCAATATTGGGTTCATGCGAACTCGATATGCAACCTGAAAGTCAGTTAACTTACAACGGCTTTTGGGAAACGGAAGAAGCTGTAAGAGCGGCACATTCCGGTATTTATGGCAGCTACCGCAATTATGCCTACACGCTCTGGCAAATGGGCGAACTGCGCTCCGATGTCTGGGGCGGCAATACAATAGAATCGCCTTCCGGAATTGATTTAATTGAAAACAATATCAGTACATCCATCGTGCATTTTGGCAACTGGGCCAATTTTTACGGATTGTTGCACTACATCAACGATTTTATACAAAGTGCACCGGAAGTGGATTTTCAAAATGAAGAAGAAAAAAATCACATGCTGGGGCAGGTTTACGGTATCAGGGCTCAAATTTATTACACTATGGTAAAAGCCTGGGGTGATGTGCCAATAAGCACCGAACCGTTGCTCGAAGTGGATTTGGAAAAACTGAAAAAACCGCGTTCACCAAAAGAGGAGGTGATGGAACTTATTAAAAGCGACATTGCCCAATCGCTGGAATATTTCGGTAACGACAACAGCCTGTGGCAGGGTAAAAATGTGTACTGGAGCAGAGGAGCAACACTTGCCCTGAAAGGTGATGTGTACCTGTGGTCAGGTAAAGTGCTGGGCGGCGGAAATGCTGATTTCAACGAAGCCAAATCAGCGCTTTCACAAGTTTCTGGTTTTAGTCTTGTTCCTTATGAAAATCTTTGGGGACAAGGAAATGAGTTCAACAACGAGTTTGTTTTTGCATTCGATTACCAGGAAGACCAGGCCGGAAACTTCTATTTTAATTTTACCGGCAGGGCAGTTGATTTTGCTGAACTTTACGATGACGAAGGCAACTCTATGGCCGACTTTGTGGTAAACGGCGCCAGCAGGTTTGGCCCGTCTGAAAAAACGCTAGTTGCGCTTGATGATACGAATGATGTGCGCAGAAACACTTTCATCCGTTTGTACAACGATGGAGAAAATCATGTTCCTTTCCAGCCCGGTGAAGAAAGCTATAAAGGTGCGTTGTTAAATAAATTTCTCGGAATTGTGGATGACGATGGTACCCGCAAAAATTTCAACAATGTTCCTTTGTACCGTCTTGCCGATGTATTATTGATGCTGGCTGAAGTCAAAAATAATTTGGGGGAAGATCCTTCAGAAGAAATCAACGCTGTACGGGCTCGTGCCTATGGCGATAATTTTGCCGGAAACGAGTTTACCAGTGGTTCCAAAGCTGAAAATACCCAGGCTATTCTGAACGAAAGAATGAAAGAATTTGTGGGCGAAGGCAAACGTTGGTGGGACCTGGTACGTGCCGGAGACGGAATCGTATTTGATGAGGTAGCCACACTCAATGCCAATGAAGCGCATAAAATTTATTACTCCATTTCGCAGTCTATGCTGGCTAACGATTCTGAACTGACACAAACCGAAGGTTATTAATCCGGTTGAATCAGGGAAAAGGATTTCAATTTTCATAGATTTAGGTTATTATGAATTGAAGGCTCAAGCGGGCCTTCAATTCTCTTATTTTTCACTATTTTCATGGTTCATTAAAGCAAATCGAAATGAACAAATTATCAGTTTTATTTTTTTTAACAATCCTATTTTTCGCTTGCGGTAATTTGAATGAGGAAAAATCACCTGATTTTAGCGACAGTTCAATCCATTTGAATCGCGTTCCCTTATTTGTAAACCGCGAAAATCCGGATGTGCTGCAAGTAAAAATTTCGGTTCCCGACACCGGTAAAATTTACCAGCTGGCCACTACAACATTTTATTTTACAGAAAACAGCAGCCCCGTTATTTTGGAATCGGTTAAAATAAATCACTCCAAAAACGGCGAAGAACAATTCGAGCCAATTACAGACAATGGTTTTCAACTGAAAGATACCAGGGCAGAAGTGGATGCAACAGCCGAAATCGGCCCCGGAAACCATACGCTTTCATTTGGTTTCCAGCTAAAAGATGATGCAATTTTAACTGAAAGTTTTTCCATTGAAAATGTGGAACTGCAATTTGACGACGGTTCTGTTTTGAATCTCAAACCGGAATCGGAATTCGCTTATCGTCCGGCCAATGTGGTTCGCGCTGCCGGTCAGGACAACTGCGATACCTACCGCATTCCGGGAATGGTAACCACCAACGAAGGAACGCTGATTGCCGTTTACGACAACCGGTACAATAACAGCAAAGATTTGCAGGAAGACATTGACGTGGGCATGAGCCGCAGTACTGACGGCGGACAAACCTGGGAACCCATGCGCGTAATTATGGATATGGGCGAATGGGGCGGAAACCCTGAACGCCTCAACGGCATTGGAGACCCGGCTGTTTTGTACGATCACACCACCGGAACTATTTGGGTGGCCGCACTGTGGATTAGTGGATTTTCCGAAACCGACATGCTTTGGTGGGCCTCAAAACCGGGCATGAAACCCACCGAAACCGGACAGTTTGTACTGGTAAAAAGCACCGACGACGGCCTTACCTGGTCGGAGCCAATCAACATTACCGAACAGATTAAAGATCCGGCGTGGCAGTTGCTGTTCCAGGGGCCGGGGGCAGGAATCACATTAGACGATGGCACACTGGTTTTCCCGGCGCAGTTTAAAGCCGATATTGGCGAAAAAGCGTTGGATGGCGGTCAGTTTACAGCTCATTCAACCATTGTTTACAGCAAAAACGGCGGCGAGACCTGGCACATTGGCACCGGCGCCAAACCTAACACCACCGAAGCACAGGTGGTTCAACTGGCTGACGGCAGCCTCATGCTCAACATGCGCGACGACCGAAACCGACAAATTAAGGATGAAACCAACGGACGGGCAGTAGCGGTTACCAGCGATTTGGGTGAAACCTGGACAATTCATCCCTCTTCCAATTCCGCGCTTCCGGAACCCAACTGCATGGCCAGCCTCATTGCGAATGATGTGGAAATGAACGGGCAAAATCAACAGGTGCTTTTCTTTTCCAATCCCAACGATAAGCAATCCCGCGTTAATATGACCATCAAAGCCAGCCTCGACCAGGGACACACCTGGCCCG
>JBNJGR010000024.1:0-21059 GCA_051747885.1 Bacteroidota bacterium
CGTTCCGTAAGAACTAATCATCAATCCCTGTTTGCAGGCACGATGCACAATTTTTTTAATTTCCTGACGAATTGCCCGCTCATCAGAAGGGTGTTCCACATGACTCATTTCGGGCAGCAACCGAGGAATCTGGTTTTCAAACTCCTCAATTTCGGCATCGGTTAAATAATTGGGAGTGCCAATAGTGTTTCCATAAATGATTGTTCTTCCGCAAAACTCCAGGGTTTCAAACCGCTGGAAAGCATCGCGCAAGTCGCTTCCGCCAACCACCGTTCCATGATTTTCCATAATCACCCCATTAAAACCTTTGGAAAACTCGTCGGCGATTTTTTGGCCCAGCTCTTCGCTGCCGGGCAATTCGTAAGGTGCATAACCAATTCCGCCACACACATATTTTGCCTGCGGAATGATATTGGTATCCGGAATCTGCCGAACCGTACTAAACGAAACCAGTGCCGGCGGATGCGCATGCACAATGGCTTTTATATCGGGCCGCGCTTCATAAATGGCACGGTGAAACGGATACTCCGACGACGGTTTGTGCCGCCCTTCAATAGTGCCGTCATTTTTTACAACTACTATATCGGAAGGCCTGAGCGAACCTTTATCCACAGCTGAAGGAGTAACCCACATATCGCCGCTTTCATCAATAATGGAAACATTTCCGCCTGAAGTTGTCGTTAAACCACTTTTATAAATTTTATCGATAATCAGGGTGATCTGGTCGCGGGGGTGCATCAGTTTTGTATCCAGTTTTTTCATAATTCCTGCTTGTAGCTGTTTATAGGAACGAAAATACGAAAGAAATGTCAGGTATCTTCAGAATTTAATGGAGAGGATGAAATTTAATCATTCGATGTGATTACAGTAATTTTTAGTTTAGATGAATAAACCTCTCAAAAAAGTACTTAATTTCGTACGAATCAATACAGGAAACCCTTCATCTAACTAAAAGCAAAGCCAACCGTCAAAGGCTTGAAAAAGCAGTTGAAAATATCAATAGAGTTTGAAAATAACGTGCTGTTCTCAATGCAGGTATCATTATTAAATCACAGCACCCCCTCATTTAAAGCAAAAACCGCCTAAATATTAACTATTTAAGCGGCTTATCCGTACCCGGAGTGGGAATCGAACCCACACTCTGTTACCAGAACTGGATTTTGAATCCAGCGCGTCTACCAATTCCGCCATCCGGGCTTTTTCCTGTTATGGAAAAATGGTGTGCAAAGCTAATTATTTCACCCAAATTGACAAAATCTATTTTCTTATATTTGTTTTGCGGATTTCGCATAAACAAAACACCTCAAAAAATGAGTGAAGAAAACAGGGATACCAAACTGCGCGAACACCTCGCAAACGAACGCACATACCTGGCATGGATACGCACCTCCGTTGCGTTAATGGGGCTGGGATTTGTAATTGTAAAATTTGCGCTCTTTCTCAAAGAAATTTCAGTAATAATGGCCGATTCCAAAATTGCCATTTCAGAAGGATTCTCGGCCGCTATAGGTGTTGTGATGGTGACTCTGGGTGTTGTACTGGCAATTTTTGCATTTTTTCAGTACAAAAAAGTGGAAAAACAAATCAACCGTCAAACCTATAAATCCTCCTCTCCAATTTCAATTTTACTTACACTCGCCATATTAATCGGGGGTATCATTCTTATCATTGATTTATTAACCAGCATATCATTTAATTGAAAAAAAATGGCTCAATAAATCAACCTGTTTTTACTACCTTGGACACTAATTAGGATGGAACTATTGCAATGTACCTACAAGAAGATTACATACTTTTCGAAAAAATAAAACAGGACGATAAAAAAGCCTTTGAAGCCCTTTTCCATAGATACTACGGCATTTTATGCCATTATGCAGCACAACTTATGAAAAACAAAGATGAAGCTGAGGAAATCGTTCAGGAGCTGTTTGTGCGGCTTTGGGAAAAACGGGAAAAAATTCAAATTGACACTTCACTGAAAAATTACCTTTTCAGGGCAGTTAAAAACCAAAGCCTGAACTATATTCAACACAACCAAATAAAAAATCAATATGCCCAAAAGGTTATGCATGAAACAGAAGCCGTGAAAACCGACGAAAGTAACTATGCAGAAATTGGGCTGCTCCAAAAAATTGAAGAAACCATTAATTCACTTCCGGAAAAACGGCAGGAAATTTTCAGATTAAGCCGCCAGCAAGGATTAAAATATCGCGAAATTGCCGAAAAACTCAATATCTCGGTAAAAACTGTTGAAACACAAATGGGCCTGGCTATTAAAACATTACGCGAAAAACTGAAGCACTACTCAGGTATCCTGCTATTTCTTTTCTAAATTTTTCCCAATCATTTAAGGGTAATTTCTTTTCAGCCTGTCTTTAAAAATAGATAGGCGAATGTGTGCGCATGCCACAAAAAATATTTAGCACGATTCTTTTACATGATTTCATACAGAATTAAGAATGAAAAATAAAGTTACATCTGAAAAGCCCGGTTGGGATTTAATAGGCAAATACCTCACCCGGGAAGCCACTCCGGCTGAAACAGAACAAGTGGAAAAATGGGCAAGCCAGTCGGATAAAAACCGTGAAGAACTTGCAAAAGCAAGCCAAATTCTGAAAGATGCCGATTTGGTTTACAAGCTGAAAGAGTACGATTCAGCGGCAGCGTGGCAAAAAGTTGCTGCACAAACAGTACCGGTTCGGCGAATGAATTTCAGGAAGGAAATTGTTGCAAAAATTTACCGTTACGCCGCTGTAATTCTGGTTGCAATTTTGCTTGGAGTAGGAGGGTATTACATTGCCAACCAAAACCTGGTGAATGAAATTTATACCGAAATTTTACCGCCCGAAACGCTCGAATTACAGGAACATATTTTACCCGATGGCTCGGTTGTTACGTTAAACAGCAATTCAAAAATCAGCTTCCCGAAACGGTTTAAAGGCAATGTAAGAGAAGTTACCATTACAGGAGAAGTATTTTTTGATGTGGAACCGAATCCCGAAAAACCCTTCGTAATTAACGCCGGAGAAGCACAGGTAAAAGTGCTTGGAACATCATTCAACGTTTCAGCTTACCCGGAGCAGGAAAAAGTGGAGGTAATTGTGGAAACCGGAAAGGTCCAGGTAACCAGAAAAACAGACACCTCACCAAAAGAAACCGACAGCCTTCTACTTACCCCGGGAGAAAAGGGAACGTTTTCAGAAAAAAACAAAAAACTGGAAAAAAACGTGAATGCCGACCGCAATTATCTCGCGTGGAAAACCCATAACCTGGTTTTTGAAGAAACACCACTCCACCAGGTAATCAGCCATCTGAAAGAAGTTTATCGTATTGATATTCAGCTCACAGATAAAGAATTAAACAACCTGGTTTTAACTGCTGAATTCAATAAAAAACCAATAGATTTTATTCTGAATGTGATACAACTAACATTTGATTTGGACCTCAAAGAGGAAAACGGACAATATATTTTGTCGAAACAGGAAATTGTTAATAATTAAAGCTTCAAAGAGATGAAAACAATGAAAACAAAAATCGGATTTGCAATTGCCCTTTTGCTGGCTCTTGCTGTGTTTATGCCCAGTACTTCGGTTGCTCAGGAACCCAACGAACAGGTTCTCGACCAAAACATAAGTATTTATGCCGAAGATGAACCTTTGTCTGATATCATAGAAAAAATCTGCAATTACTTAAACATCGATTTTTCCTATAACTCAACGCTTGTTGCAGACAAAAAGGTAAACCTTAACGTTTCGAACAAACCCATTAAATTTGTGCTGGAAAAATTGATGCAGGATTTTTATCTTCTGTTTGAAATTGAAGATAACATTCTGGTAGTAAGGGATTACGTTCCGCTTGATGAAAGCATCGAGTTCGACCGTGATGCACAGCAATATCATTCGGCAAACCGTGGTTTTTTGTTTGATGATCCTTCCGACAAATCAATCACAATTGATTTTAAAACGGCCAGCAATCTGATTATTATACCGGTAACCATTAACGAATCAGACACCCTGAATTTTATTCTCGATACCGGAGTACGATTCCCCATTATTACCGAGTTGCCTTTTGTTAATAAATTGAACCTGAATTACTTGATGCCGGTCCAGGTGAAAGGATTAGGCGAAGGGCATGAACTTACGGCTTATCGTTCGGGCAATAATACAATGAAACTGAACGGATTAACTGCCCGAAACCAGGAAGTGCAAATGATTATCGATGAAAATTTCCAGATTTCGCACATGCTGGGAATTCCGGTTCACGGTCTTATCGGATTTAACCTTTTCAAAGATTACATTGTAAAAATCGATTATCCGGGCGAAAAAATTACGCTGTTCAAGCCGGAATATTACAAATACCGCGATCGCCGGAAAGACATTATTATGCCGCTGCACCTGGAAAATAACAAACCATTTGTACGCACCAGCATCGTTACCGACGACCTCCAGGAAGTTCCTGTAAAACTGCTTGTTGACACCGGCGCCAGCGATGCCATCTGGCTTTCTGAAAAATCCGACGAACGCATAGATTTACCGGATAAAAATATCGACACCTTCCTGGGGAGAGGATTGAACGGAAATGTGTACGGAACCAAAGGAAGGATAGACGGAATCTGGGTTGGCCCGCTGATTCTTTCCAAGCCAATTGTGGCATTCCCAAATTCAGATCTTATTGAACAATTAATTTCTACTAACGACCGCAACGGAACGCTTGGAGCAGAAATACTGCGTCGGTTTATTGTAACGCTAGATTACCGAAACAGTCGGTTAACGCTGCGCCCAACCAGCCGTGTGAAAGAAGATTTTAACCACAATATGAGCGGTATGGAAGTTATCAACCCTGTGCCCGGATTACCCATTTTTACCATTACAGATATCCGCGAAAACTCACCGGCTTATTTTGCAGGGCTCAAAGAAAATGACCAGATTTTATCGTTGAACTGGAGCAATCATAAGTCAATGGAATTAAATGATATAAATTTGTTGCTTCAAAGCCGCGAAAACAAAAAAATACGAGTGAAAGTTTTACGCGAAGGCGAGGAATTTAAAACTTCATTCGAGCTGAAAAAACTATTTTAATGCCAATTAAACAAATTTGCATAGCACTCTCCATCCTGTTGTTTTCTTTCAGTTTGAAAGCGCAGCAACAGGATGGATCTGTATTTGAACGGCGCGTTTCAATTAACGCCGAAAACCAACCGTTAAGCAGTATTCTCGACCAAATCAGCTGGCAGGTCCGGGTTTACTTCTCCTACGATGCTACGCAAATAAATGCCAGTCAAAATCACACGGTTCAGGCCATCGAAAAATCGCTCTATTCTGTTCTCACTGAACTTTTCAATCCACAGGAATTCAAACTACACGAACTTGAAAACCAAATAATTATTACAAAGAATAACAGCCCTAAAGATTCGGTACTGAATGTTGTTAACGACAGCATTCCAGTAAAATATTTTTTCCTGACGGGAAGAGTGCTCGAACAGAAAAAAGAAGAACCTGTAGCTTATGCTTCAGTTTCTGTTTTAAATAAACCTGTGGGCACAATCACCAATGCCGACGGCGATTTTCTGTTAAAACTGCACCCGGATTATATCCAGGACACGCTGGTGATTTCGAGCATGGGGTACAAACAAATCTTGAAACCGGCCTATCAGTTTCTCGATGAAGATATTTTTCTTCTGGAGCCCATTTCCATTCGCATTCGCGAAGTGAAGGTAGTTTCCACCGATCCGGAAAAACTGCTCAATAATATCAGCGAAAACATTGAAAAAAACTACAGTGCCTACCCCAAACTAATGTCGGCATTTTACCGCGAAACCGTGAAACAAGACGACAGCTACATTAATGTTTCAGAGGCCGTTATGGAAATTCTGAAAGCACCGTATGTGAACACCTATCGCGCCGATGTGGTAAGGCTGGTAAAAGCACGCCAAAGTCCGGATGTTCAACCTTTTAAATGGATAAATTTTAAATTGCAGGGAGGGCCATTCACCATTACCCAGCTCGATGTGATTAAAACGGTTGAAAGTTTTCTCGATGAAGAAACCCGTCATTTTTACGATTACCAAATCAGCAAAGTCATCCGCTACAACAACCATCCGGTTTTTGTGCTTGAATTTAAGCCTGTTAGCGGGACCGATTTTCATGGTTACGTGGGCGAATTGTATGTTCACCGTGAAACATTTGCCGTGGTACATGCCCGCTTTGGCCTCGACAGACGCGGACTGCGAAAAGCCACCAGTATTTTGATTAAACGGAAACCAATCGGAGTAAAAGCCCGGCCATCGTTTGTGGAATATGAAGTTAACTACAGGCAATACCAGGGAAAATGGCACCTCTCAAATGCAAGGGCTTCCACCAAATTTAAAATACGCAGCCGGAAAGACAACATCAATTCCGAGTTTCACAGCGTTTCCGAACTGCTGGTCACCGACCTTCAACCTACTGAATTAAAACGTTTTCCGCGAAAAGAATCGCTAACGCAGCGCGATGTTTTTGTTGAAATGATAAACGATTATGATCCGGGATTCTGGGAAAACTACAACATTATTAAACCCGATGAAGATCTTCGGAATGCCATTCCGATGCTCACTTCAGAAACAAACTAACAACCCTTAAAAATCAATATTTACCCGGTTAAAACATTTTTCAGGGCAATTCCCGCTGACTCTTTTCATCCTGATGGTTATACACCTTCGCTTTGAACTATTTTCGTTAATTTTGCCCAAAATAATAAAGGGACAAAACTCTTATGGAACAATTCAGCACCAGACAAAATAAAATCTCCCGGCTCGTACAACGCGAAATGGCAGATATTCTGCTTCAGCTAAATAAATCGAAATACCAGGGAAAACTCATTACGGTATCTATTGTGCGTGTAACTAAAGATATGAGCATTGCTCGCATTTACCTGAGCATTTTCCCGTCGGAATATTCGGAGGAAATTTTGAGTGAAATTAAACTGAATACCAAAGCAATAAGGGGAGATCTTGGCCACCGAATCGGCAAAAGTGTACGCATAATTCCTGAGTTGGAGTTTTATATCGACGACAGCCTCGATTACATTGAACACATTGATGATTTGCTCGGGAAATAGATCAAATAATTGGCAAAATTTATCGTTACACACCTAAAAAAAGTTGAATCTACCACTATTCATAGCAAAACGATACCTGGTTTCTAAAAAGAAACAGAATGTTATAAATATAATTTCGGGCATTTCAGTTACCGGTATTATTGTGGGAACCATGGCGCTGGTAATTGTTCTGTCGGTTTTTAATGGTTTCAACAGCCTGATAGAAACCTTTTTCAGCAACTTCGATCCGGATATAAAAATTACCTCGCAGCAGGGAAAAATGTTTACAACCGATGATGAACGGTTTGAAAAACTAAAACAACTTCCCGATGTAATTCACTATGCCGAAGTAATTGAAGAAGTGGCTTTGCTAAAATACAATCAGCAGCAGTATGTTGCTGTGGTAAAAGGCGTTCCGGACAATTTTGCCCGATACACAAACATTGATACGCTTATTGTTGACGGCGATTTTTTACTCGATGACAATGGAATTAGTTACGCGGTTGTGGGGCAGGGGGTGGCCTATAATTTGGGCATCGGGCTTACGTTTGTTGACCCCATCAGACTGTTTGTGCCCCAAAAAGGAAGGCCAACTGCAGTCAATCCTGCCCGTGCACTCAACTACGATTATATTTATCCATCGGGCGTTTTTTCTGTTCTGGAAGAAATCGACTCCAAATACATCATTGTTCCCTTTAATTTTGCTGCTGAACTTTTTGAAAGCAACAACCACATTTCGGCCGTTGAATTGGGAATTAACCCGGAAGCCAGGGCCAAGCGGGTGCAAAATGAAATTGAATCGATTTTAGGTGAATCGTTTCACGTGAAAAACAAATACCAGCAGCACGATTTGATTTACAAAACCATGGAATCGGAAAAATGGGCGGCTTACCTGATTCTGGTTTTTATTTTGGTGGTTGCCTCGTTTAACATGCTGGGAAGCCTTTCAATGCTCATAATTGACAAAAAAGAAGACCTGTTCATACTGCGCAGCATGGGAGCAAACTCCTCGCTAATCCGCCGGATTTTTCTTTTTGAAGGATGGATGATTTCATTTTTCGGGGCAATAATTGGCGCTATACTTGGCATATTAATCAGCTGGGCACAAATTGAATTCGAATTAATAGGGCTGCCCGGGGCAGGTTCTTTTATCATTTCGGCCTATCCTGTAAAAATTATATTTTCAGATATCCTAATAATTTTGGGAATTGTATTTTTTATCGGATTTGTTGCATCGTGGTATCCGGTCAGATTTATTTCACAGCGCCATCTGTTAAGCGAAAACAACTAAAAAACTCGATTCCAGGTTATTAAAAATTCGAATTTGAAGATATTTTGGAATGCTGATTTTCCTTCTTCTTTAAACCTCAAAATTATTATATTTTGCAAACTGAATCATACGAAACATTTTAAAACGACAAAACGTGAAAGCACTGGTAAAAAGCAAAGCAGAAAAAGGTATTTGGATGGAAGATGTTCCAATGCCAAAAGTTGGGCCTAACGATGTACTTATCAAAATAAAAAAAGCCGCTATTTGTGGTACCGATCTTCATATTTACAAGTGGGACGAATGGGCACAGCAAACCATTAAACCTCCGGTAACTATCGGGCACGAATACATGGGAACTGTTGTTGAGGTGGGTTCAGAAGTTGACCGTGTGCAAGTAGGGGAGCGGGTTACTGTTGAAGGTCACATTTCCTGCGGGTTTTGCCGTAATTGCCGACGCGGTCGCCAGCACATTTGCGATAACACCATTGGTATTGGTGTCCAGCGCGATGGTGGTTTTGCCGAGTACATTTCTGTGCCCGCAAAAAATGTTTTGCACATTGATGTAAGCATTCCCGACGAAATTATGTCCATTATGGATCCGCTGGGAAATGCCACACACACAGCGCTTTCATTTCCGCTTTTGGGCGAAGATGTTTTAATTACCGGAATAGGCGGTCCCATTGGTGCTATGGCTGCAGCCATTTGCCGTTTTGCCGGGGCACGTAATGTAATTGGCACCGATTTAAGTCCTTTCCGCCGTGCTTTGGCCCGTAAAATGGGAGCTACACGTGTAATCGACCCCACAAAAGAAAGCATTAAAGAAGCCATGCACCGGCACAATATGGTGGCCGGTTTCGATATCGGGCTGGAGTGTTCAGGTTCGCCTGCTGCCTTTAACGATATGGTAAACCACATGTACAACGGCGGAAAAATCAGCTTGCTGGGAATTCTTCCACAAAAAACTCAAATTAACTGGAACAATATCATTTTCAAGGGATTAACACTAAAAGGAATTTACGGACGTGAGATGTACGAAACCTGGTACCACATGGAAATGATGCTCACGTCAGGGCTGGATATTACGCCGGTAATTACCCATCGTTTCCCGGCCGGTGATTACCAAAAGGCATTCGAAATTATGGAAGAAGGAAATTGTGGTAAAATTATATTAAACTGGGATTAAGCAAATTACATACATGTTCCACGTGAAAAACAACTTTGCTTAAAACGTGAATTAAAAAATTGTTTTGAAAAAAGGATTAGTAATAAAATCAACAGGCAGCTGGTTTGCAGTAGAGGATGAAAACGGAGAGGTTTTCGATTGCAAAGTAAAAGGCAATTTTCGGATTAAAGGAATAAAAAGTACCAATCCGGTTGCTGTTGGCGACAAGGTGGATTTTATCATTCAGGATGATCCGGAAAGCCATTTTGATAAAAACCGGGGCTGGATAACTGCAATTGAAGATCGCAAAAACTACATTGTTCGCCGGTCGCCCAATCTTTCAAAACAGTCGCATGTTATTGCGGCAAATATCGACCAGGCAGTGCTGATTGCGACCATTGCCTGGCCGGTAACAACAACAACTTTTATCGACCGGTTTCTTGCTTCAGCCGAAGCTTACCGGATTCCTGTTCTGTTGGTTTTCAATAAAACTGACAGGTACGATGCAGAACAAACTGAAAAAATGAATGAACTGATAGCCATTTATTCCAAAATTGGTTACAAATGCCTGAAAACGTCTGCTGAAAAGAGAACGGGTTTGGATGATTTGAAAGAAAACCTTAAAGACAAAACCAATGTAATTAACGGACACAGCGGGGTAGGGAAGTCAACCCTTATAAATTTACTGCAGCCCGGCCTCAACCTGAAAACGTCTAAAATTTCTGATACGCACAAAACAGGGAAACACACCACTGCATTTACGGCCCTTTATAAATTGTCGTTTGGAGGATATATAATCGACACGCCTGGAATTAAAGGTTTCGGGATGCTTCATATGGAAGCCTGGGAAATTTCTCACTATTTTCCTGAAATTTTCAGAATTTCTAAAAATTGCCAGTACAATAACTGCTCCCACACGCACGAACCGGGCTGTACCGTTAAAGACGCTGTAGAAAGTGGAGAAGTAGCCCAAAGCCGGTTTATAAGTTACCTGGGGTTGCTGGAGGGAGATGATAAATACCGAAAAGCTTATTAATCAATCGGAACCAGAAATAAATCCGCCGCCAATTAATCTATCTTCATCGTAAATTACAGCTGTTTGCCCATTGGCTACCATAGCAACAGGTTCTTGCAACTCAACCACAGCTTTTTCCTGTGGTAAAATACGAATTCGGCAAGGTGTTTCCTGTAATCGGTACCTGATTTTTACCGTATAAATTTTTTCAATACTCAAGGCTGCAACATTAACAAAATGAGTGTTTTGAAGGTATAATACAGAACGGTACAATTCACCGAAATCGGCTAATACCACTTCATTTGTTTTAGGTCTGAGTTCCTGAACAAAAACTGGTTTATTCAGATGAATTCCCAGTCCTCTGCGCTGCCCAATGGTATAGTGAAAAATGCCTTTGTGTTTTCCTAATACTTCTCCTTTTTTGTTAATGAAATAACCGGGTTCAGATTTTAATCCAAATTCAGCGAGGTATTTTCTATAATCACTACCTTCAATAAAACAGATGCCCATGCTCTCATTTTGACCTGAAATACACTTAAAACCTTTATTTTCAGCATATTTGCGAACATCATCTTTAAACATATTTCCCAATGGAAACATCAAGCGCTGAATCATATTTTTTGATAATCCCCACAAAAAAAATGATTGGTCTTTCTCATTATTCTTACCAGTTGAAATATATTTTACACCATTATTCTCCACAATATTTACATAATGTCCGGTGGAAATATAATCACAAGAGTATTTATCAGCATATTTTTTCAAATTATGAAACTTTACTTGCGGATTGCAGACCGCACAGGGAAAAGGAGTGTTTCCATGCTTATAACTATCTACAAAATAGCTAATAATCAAATCTTTAAAATCATTTCTTAAATCAATTGTATAATGATTGATTCCTAATTCCTGAGCTAAACGTTTCGCTTTTATGGAAATGGGATGATGTTCAATAGCACTGTTCCCGGAAAACAGAAATGTTATTCCAATAACTTCAAAGCCTTTCTCCTGAAGAATCATTGCAGCAACAGAACTGTCAACTCCTCCACTCATTCCAAGTAAAACTTTATTATTCATTTCTGATTCTCCGGATGAAAATATTGAATTAAAATAGTTGCTTTTTGATTTCCAACTGACTTAATAAGAGATTCTTGTGGAGCGTCTTTAATATTCGTTACCGATTTAAAATCGCGCAATAATTTTTGTGCGGTTTTTTCTCCAATTCCTGGAATATG
The DNA here is from genome assembly GCA_051747885.1 of Bacteroidota bacterium. Classification (GTDB taxonomy): domain Bacteria; phylum Bacteroidota; class Bacteroidia; order Bacteroidales; family Prolixibacteraceae; genus Tangfeifania. The sequence continues at coordinate 11,754 of JBNJGR010000024.1, forward strand.
TAACAATTCAGAATCAGTCATCCTTTTGGACCGTTTTTGTCGGTGAAAAGTAATACCAAATCGGTGAGCTTCATCACGAAGTTGCTGAATTACTTTTAATGTTTCGGAATTTTTATTGATATATAACGGAACAGAATCACCGGGAAAATAAATTTCTTCTAACCGTTTTGCAATTCCAATAATTGAAATAACTCCTTTTAAATTAAGCTTTTCCAATGCTTTTACAGCAGACGACAACTGACCTTTTCCGCCATCAATAACAACAAGTTGAGGAAGTGGTTGATTTTCATTTAACAGCCGTTTATAGCGACGATAAACAACTTCCTCCATTGATGCATAATCATTTGGCCCGATTACAGTTTTAATGTTGTAATGGCGATATTCTTTTTTACGTGGTTTAGCATTCTTAAAAACCACACATGCAGCCACAGGATTGGAACCCTGTAAGTTACTGTTATCAAAACATTCAATTCTTTGTGGAAGTTTTGCCAAATGAAGGTCAGTTTTTATTGTATTTAAAATACGCTCTTCCCTGATTTTTGGATTCTTTTGTACCAGTTGTTTATCTTTTTCAAGTCTGAAATACCTGGCATTCCGGTAGGATAAATCCAGTAATTTCTTTTTATCACCCCGCTGGGGTACTTTAAACACAACATCTTTCAATTCTTGATCGGGCAAAAACGGCACTAAAATTTCTTTGGCATTACTGAATATTTTCTGACGAATATCAACAATCCCGGCAAGCAGTAGCTCTTCTGACGATTCATCCAGGCTCTTTTTAATTTCCAGTGTAAATGTTTGAATAATAGCTCCTTTAATAACCTTCAAATAATTAATATACGCGAACTTGTCATCCTGATCGATTGTAAAAACGTCAACATCTGAAATTGTTGGAGAAACAACAGTTGATTTACTTTGATACCGTTTAAGGGATTCATATTTTTCTTTAATCTCTTGTGCTTCTTCAAAATTCATTTCAGAAGCCATTTCATCCATCCGTTGCTCCAAGTGTTTAATAACTCCCGAAATATTTCCTTTTAAAATATTGGTAATATCCTCAATTCCCTGGTTATACTTTTCAGCCGAAACAAGTCCTTCACAAGGCCCTTCGCAATTACCAATGTGATATTCAAGGCAAACTTTATATTTGCCCGATTGGATATTTTCGTCCGTTAGTTGATAGTTGCAGGTTCTTAATTTATACTCTGATTTAAACAGCTCCAGCAGCGTGCGTACCGTATAGACAGAGGTGTAGGGACCAAAATATTTTGAGCCGTCTTTAATTAAATTACGGGTTTTAAACACCCGCGGGAATGGTTCATTTTTAATACAAATCCAGGGATAACTTTTGTCGTCTTTTAGACGAATATTATAGCGCGGCTGGTATTTTTTTATAAGATTATTCTCAAGCAGTAAAGCATCCTGTTCGGATTCAACAACCATGTGCTTAATATCGGCAATGTTACGTACCAGCAGAGCGGTTTTGCGGCTATCGTGCTGCTTTGAAAAATAGCTTGTAACACGCTTTTTGAGATTCTTGGCTTTACCGATATAAATAATTTTACCTGTATTGTCAAAAAACTGGTAGATGCCCGGTTTTCCGGGAAGTACGGAAATCAGGTTCTTTAAATAATCAATATCTCCATTTTTTGACTGGTATTTCACAAAACCTAATATTTTACCAAAATATGTGGATTGAATTTTTGGATTACTTCTTTTTGTGGTGTTTGAATAAATTCAAGGTCACAAACAAAACTGAAATAAATATTCTTCACACCAACTCTTTTCACCATATTATATACGGCATTGGCAGTACCACCAGTGGCCAGCAAGTCGTCGTGAATAAGAACTACATCGTCTTCGGAAATGGCGTCGCTATGCATTTCAATTGTATCAGTTCCATATTCCAATTCGTAGGTTTCTGAAATCTTATCAGCTGGCAATTTCCCTTTTTTTCTAACAGGTACAAAACCTGCATCTAATTCTAGGGCCAATGCACCCCCAAAGATGAATCCACGTGATTCAATTCCCAAAACTTTTGATATCTGTTTTCCTTTAAATTCCGTTACTATCTCATCAGTTACAAACCGAAAAGCCTGCTTATCTTTTAAAAGCGTAGTAATGTCTTTAAAACTTATTCCTTTGGTTGGAAAATCAGGAATCTCCCTGATTTTACTTTTTAAATCCATAATTGATTTGGTTTTTTTGTTCCACGTGAAACATTAAATTTATCTGCCCAACAAAATTAATAAAACATTTATATCGGAGGGAGAAACGCCTGAAATTCGTTTGGCTTGCCCGATAGTTTTGGGATTAATTTTTTCGAATTTTTGGCGTGCTTCAGTTGATAAAGATTTTAATTCATCATAATTAAATTTATTCTCAATGTTGATATTTTCGAATTTATCTAATTTTTCGGCCAATAATTTTTCACGGTTAATGTAACCTTCATATTTGATAGAAATTTCAGCTCCCTCAATAATTTCCTGTTTTCTCTCCTCTGGAACCCTTTTGAGAAACTCATGGAAAGGAGTGAGGGTTTCTGCCAAATCGAATATCGAAATCTGAGGCCGTAAAATTATGTCGTGAAGTTTAACGCCTTGTTTTAATTCTGATGTTCCTTTTTCTGTAAGTAACTGATTTACAAACCTTGGCTTAACACTAAATTTTTTAGTGAAGTCAATAATTTGTGAAATAAGTTCGGTTTTTTGCTTTAATAATTTCATGCGTTCTGGAGAAGCAAGGCCTAAATTATAGGATTTTTCGGTTAAACGAACATCGGCATTGTCCTGCCGAAGTAAAATTCTAAATTCGGCCCGGCTGGTAAACATACGATAAGGTTCATCAACACCTTTGGTAACCAAATCGTCAATTAAAACTCCAATATATGCTTGATCTCGTTTTAAAATAAAATCATTCTCCGAATCATGACATTTTAAATGAGCATTAATTCCGGCAACGATTCCCTGGGCACCTGCCTCTTCATATCCGGTTGTACCATTAATTTGTCCGGCAAAATATAAATTGCTGATAAGTTTTGTCTCAAGCGTGTGATGAAGCTGGGTGGGTTCAAAATAATCGTACTCAATTGCATAACCAGGCCGGAAAATTTTGGCATTTTCCAGTCCCGGAACTTTTTGCATGGCTTTATACTGCACATCCCATGGAAGGGAAGAGGAAAACCCATTAAGATAATACTCCACCGTATTTTCACCCTCCGGTTCCAGAAATAGCTGGTGCTTCTCTTTTTCAGCAAAAGTTACCAATTTGGATTCAATACTTGGACAATATCTGGGGCCGGTACTTTGAATAGTTCCATCGAACATTGGAGAAACCTCGAATCCGGTTTCCAACTCTTTATGAACAACCGGATTGGTGTAGGTAATCCAACATGAACGTTGTTTTAATTTCGACTGCCTACCCGGCAGATAAGAAAATTTAAAGTTGTCCTCATCACCTTTCTGTTCAATCAATTCTGAAAAATCAATTGTTCGTCCATCGATTCGGACCGGGGTGCCGGTTTTTAACCTGCCTGTTTTAAAGCCCACTCCCAATAATTGTTCAGAAATATCATACGATGCTGCCTCGCCTATTCTTCCACCTTTCATTTGCGATGAACCCACGTGAATCAACCCATTCAAAAATGTACCATTGGTGAGAATTACTGTATTGGATTGAAATTCAACGCCAATTTTAGTACGAACTCCGGTTACTTTCTTGTCTTTTAACAACAATGATGTAACTGCATCCTGCCACAAATCGAGGTTTGGAATATTTTCGAGGGTGTCTCTCCAAAATTCAGTAAACCTGAAACGGTCGTTTTGTGAGCGTGGGCTCCACATTGCCGGCCCTTTGGATAAATTTAACATGCGGAACTGAATGGTACTTTTATCAGCAATAATACCTGAATACCCACCCAGCGCATCAATTTCTCGGACAATCTGACCTTTTGCAATGCCACCCATTGCCGGATTACAGGACATTTGAGCGTACTTTGTCATGTCCATGGTAATCAGTAATGTTTTCGATCCCAAATTGGCGGCTGCCGCTGCTGCTTCGCAACCGGAATGACCGCCCCCAACTACTATAACATCATATTTTAAATTCATTCTTTCAATCTCCTAAAATCTACCTTCGCCAGGTAATAATTTTCCTTTTGGCGCATCACTTTTTGTTCTGCTTCGGTTTTATCATTGTAACCAATCAAATGCAAAACCCCATGAAAAATCACCCGGTACAACTCCTCTAAAAATGCGACGCCAAATTTAGCGGCATTATCTTTAATTCTGTCAGCACTAATAAATAAATCGCCTGATATTAATAAATCCTCAACATAGTTAAAGGTAATTATATCTGTATAATAATCATGCTGAAGGTGTTTTTTGTTCATTTCCAGCAAATAATCATCAGAACAAAAAATTACCGAAATATCTCCCGGCTCTTTTCCTTCCTCAATAATTAACTGTTGTAACTGATTTTTAATGAAATCATGATTGGTTTCAAAAGATGCAATATCTTCAAAAAAAAACGCTATATCACTCACTTACATTCAATTTTAAACTGAACACATTTTCCTTTATCTTTAAATTCAAGTTCGTTGCTCAACGATTTAATGATGTGAATTCCTCTTCCTGACTCCTTCTTGATATTCTTTTTTAATATCGGATTTTCAATATTATTGTAATCAAAACCCTCACCTTCATCACTGATTTCAATGGTAATAAATTCTTTTTTACAATCTGCCTGAATGGAAACCTGCTTATTGCTGTCGTTTTCGTTACCGTGCTGAATGGAATTAACAACAGCCTCTGACAAACACAAAAAAACACGGTTAAAATGTTCTTCTGAAAGTTTGTTTTTTCTGAAAAATGAAAGCAAAAAATCCTCTGTTTTTTTCAACTCACTTTTATCAGATTTAATGATCAGTATTTCTGGAGCTTCAGTCAATTTTATTTACTATCAATGTTATTTAAATATTGTTTGTATTTATTGTTATAAAAGTTATTCAGCTTGTGTGAATTTCTGTTTAAATATTCAATGGAAAAGTTTTCATCTTCATTATACTCGAAAAATTCAGCAGGGTTACTGTAAAAATCTTCTGCGGTCCGGCTTTCGCGTTTGTCTTCAAATTCACGTTCCAATTCTGCTTTTTCAGCTTCAAGTAAACGTGTTGTAATTTGATTCTGGCGGGCTATCATTTCTGCATTCACATTTTTATTCATCAACTGTTTACGATTCTGTTCAAGCATGTCGTCAATTTGCTGAAGTGCTTTGCGTGCACCGCTGCCCACTTCTCCATTATTCATAATTTCACGTAACATTTGCTGCATCATTTCGTGTTGCATCAACGACTGACCCATTTGCTTGTTCATTGGTTGACCCTCTCCGTTTTTCATCTGATCAATCATTTGTTGAATCTGCTGTTTCATATTTTCCGATTGTTGTTTAAGCAGGTTCATGCCGGGTTTTCCTTGTCCGGGATTTTCACACTGCTGATCACCCGGCTGTGCATTGGCCATTTGCTCCTCAAGATTTTGCAACGCCTCGTTTAACATGAGCGCCAGATTATTGGTAGAAGTAATTACATATTGCTGGCTTGCACGCGCATTTGGAAATTGGGCTTCATCCAATTGTTCCCGGGCTTTGTCGAGGTTCATTTCCATTGAAAGCAGCTCGTTATTAACCATACTTCCTAGTGCAGGCGTTCGTTTGGCCAGCGCATACAACGAATCTTTCACAATCTGACTTTGATTTTTTATTTTTCGTTGCTGCTGGTTTAATTCTTTCAAAACCGGATCATTTGGGTTTATGCTGGTCAGTCCATCCAAAACTTCTTCCTGTGTAAACGAAAGGTAAACCAAATTGCTTAAGATTTGCCGCAGGTTTTCAATGTTTTCCATGTTTTGCTGCATGGTGTTTGAATTGAGCATCTGTTGCATGGCAAATGCAGCATTTTTTAATTTTTCAGAGGTGTTTTTAATACTTGAACCAGATTTTTTCTGATTCTTTTTCTGAAGCTGCTCCTGGCTCTCCTCCATGCTGTTTTTTATATCATCGAGTTCCTCCTGAAAATCGTCGAAATTCATTGGTTTTTCGAGTTCCTCGTTCATTTGGAGGACATCATTAAATTCCTGCTCAAGGTTGTTCAAATCATCTTCGTGTTCGCTCACTTTTTCACTAACCTCTTCAAAATTGCTATTTTCAGAAACGTCTTTAGCAAGATTTTCTTCCTCACCGGCCATTTGATTAATATCATCAATCACATCCTGAAATTTCTGTTCCACTTTCATCTTACGCAGCATTTCCAGGTTACGGTCAAGTTGTTTTTGCAAATCTTCGTAAGTTAAGTCCATTTCGTCAGACAGCTCATTGAGCTTTTTACTGTCGAATTCCTCAGCCAGCTTGTTAAATTCTTCCAGTAATTCCTTCAACTCATCGGTAAAAACATCTTCCAGTAATTCTTCAATCTGCTGCTGTTTTTCACGAATTTCATCATTTTGCTTATTGAAAGAATCGAGGTAATTATTTAGCTCCTCGTTATCTTTTTTAATCTGATCGTACAACTGCTCCAGCTTGTTTTGTTTTGACATCACATCGTTTACCATCTGCGATTTTTCCCATTCCGAAATATTGGAATCCATATTTTTAATGCGCAAATTTTGTAAATCGTTCTGAATTTCTTTAGCCAGATCCTGACTTTGTTGCATCTTATTTTCAATATCTTCAAACTGTTCTTTTTCGTTGGCTAAAATTTCTTCCTTCTCGGGAATTTTAAATACAAAATTATCAGAAGTTGTTGTTTTATAATTATTTATAACATCATTATCGGTAACCGAAAAGTAGTAGGAAACAGTACCTGATTTATCAGAAAGATTGGCGAAATTATAACTGAAATAAAAATCCTGGTCAGTTAAATTTTTTACAATTGGAATAGAAACAGCCGAATCAGTATTATTAATATTGTAATGAAATTTCAAATTTGAAAAACCGTAATCATCGCCAATAACGCCTCTAAAAAAGAACCGTGTCATTTGCAGTGAATCCTGAATTCTCACAATTTGAATCTCCGGAAACAGATCCGGTATAACATCAATTCCGTAAGAAAGTGCAAGTTCAGGTTCTGTTACATCATTTTTTATATACACATTGTAGTTTGATGAATTAAAAAATTGCTTTTCAACTGTAAAACCATTGTCAGTTTTTTGGGCACCAATGGTTATTGAATCATTAAGCGTTAAATAAACCGTATCGATGTCAATCCCCTGAAAGTTCCATTCTACTTTTGTACCGTTGGGTACTTGTAAATCGCCAGTGTTTTCGTGCTCCTGATTGGGTAGGCCTGTATATTGTGGCGGATAAACAGAAACATCAAAATGTGTAATGCCAGGTTTTGGCAGCAATTTTAATTGATGCAAATCCGATTGGTATTTCAAATCGGTAAAATAGAACTTAACCGGGTTAATTACCGAAGCAATTTCATATTCGAACACTCCGGCTGAAGTGTTTTTCATCAGGTAATTATTACCTTCAATATTAATGTATAATAGTTGCGGTACCTCGCTGCCCTCGCATTCTACCTTAATTTTATGAGAATTGCCTTTTTGCACTTTCAAATCGGTAGTTAACAAGTTGAATGAAAAAGGGGCGGGTTTTACAAATTCAGTATTAAAATGCACAAGCCGGTTGGTAGCAGTGGTAAAAATTGATCTATCAACAACAAAAATGGTTAAAGTTACCAGCAGGCTAAACAAAAAATAGTAAAGAACAAGCCGCAGGTTTTTAAATTGAACTGCGTCGTTAAAATTAAAAATACTAAGTTCATTTATTTTTTGATCGATACTGGCCAGCACAATATCGTTGGAATAATTTGATTCAGATATACTTGACAACTCAATAATATTCAGTAACTTATCTTTTATATCACCAAAATGTTTCTGAACCAGCTCCGAACTTTTTTTAATGTTCATGGGCTTAAAAACATGCAGTAGCTTTAAAACCGGTACCATTATAAACTGCAATGTGAGTAAACCACCAAAAATCACAAAACCGTAAAACAGTATCTTCCTTATTTCTGTAGAGAGATAAACAAAATATTCAACAAGTGAAAAGGCAGTGTATAAAACCAATAGCAGAAATAAAGTAAGCAAAACCCCCTTCACAAATTTATACGAATAGTATTTCACCCGAAAGGAATTAAGTTTATTAACAAGTATGTTGAAATTTTCAGTCATTTATTCTAATTTATTTACCATCAGTATTTTAAAAAACAGCAACTATTAACAATTGTTTTAACACATGGTGAAAAAACAAAATTAATCTTTTATAATAAAATTTGCTTTCTTAAACTTTTTTAACCGTTAAAATTATTTTGCAATTTCAATTAAAAATCTTTTAATTTTTTCGGTCAATTTTTTCACAACTAATAAACCATTAATAACTTAATTTGAATTTGAACCATCAGTATTAACAGATTGTGGAAAAAATAATTAATTAATTGTGGAACAACAAATTATTATTAAAAAGTGTGTTTATAATTTGGTAGATATTATGTGTAGAGTATATTTAAAAGTTGTAAGAAATAGTAATCAACAAATATGAACAGACTATAATTATTAGTATTAATCTATTACATTTGTTTTAATTAATATAATATAGAAACCTTGAAAATACTTTTAGTAGAAGACAACTTATTAAATCAAAAAGTAGTTGGTTTTCATTTAAAGAAAAAAAATTATCAGGTAGAGAGTGTAACCAACTGGCGCGATGCCATGGAAAAATTTAAAGCGATCGCTTTCGATTTAATTTTAATGGATATCATGCTTCCCGAAAAGAATGGTTTCGAAATTACAGCTGAAATCAGGAAGTGGGAAGCAGAAAAAGGAATTAAAGACGAAGTGCCAATTGTGGCGCTGACTGCAAATACGCTCGACAACGACAAAGAGAAATGTTTAAATGCGGGAATGAACGATTATTTGCCAAAACCATTTTCTCCAGAAGAATTGTACACTGTAATTGAACAACTTACAGGTGAAGGGAATGAGTGAAGAAATTGATATAAGAGGAGAAAATTACCCGGAAAGTGACAGGGAACTCGACCGGAAACTGAGGCCGCTGGAGTTTGACGATTTCAGCGGACAATACCAGATTGTTGAAAACCTCAAAATTTTTGTAAAAGCAGCTTCGTTGCGTAATGAAGCACTCGATCATGTATTACTGCACGGTCCGCCCGGGCTGGGGAAAACCACCTTGTCGCACATTATTGCCAACGAAATGAATGTGGGCATTAAAATTACTTCCGGCCCTGTA
>JBNJGR010000025.1:0-20996 GCA_051747885.1 Bacteroidota bacterium
GAATTTACGCGGCCATTTGTTTTCGTTTAATCCCAAAATTATCAGGTTTTCAAAATCGAGGCAGCGGGTTTCGAGAATTCCCATCACCTGCATTCCGCTAAGCGGCTCGCCTTCAAAAGAAACGGAAACCTGCCCCAGATACTGGTGGAACAACCGGAAAAAAACAGCCTCGCTGATTTCGCGTTCCTGCTCATCCTGAACATTCAGGATCACCGATTTCAGTTTTTCCAAAGCCAGGTAAATGGAATAAATCAATTCAGGCAGCAACTGGTTTTCCGGCTCAGCCTCTTTAATCATTCCGTAAAAACGCCCGAGAATTTCCAGAAACCACGAACTGTAATCCTCCACTTTTTCGGGCAGTGTGAAAATCAGCTTATGCAGATCCGAAAAATCAATGATTTCGAGCGGAATTACAATCCGGTTTTCCTCTTTTATTTTCGAAAGAAATCCTTTTGTTTTTTCAGGCTCGGTGTGACTCAGCAGCTGGTGATTTAGCACGTCGGTAACAAACCGGTGGTAGGCAACCGTTTTCTGCTCATCGTCTACTTTTCTGTTTTTTAAAAGATTGATAAGCAAAAGCAGGAAACCGTAAACCACCGAATTTTTCACCGGGTAGCCCATGGTCACATTCACTTTGCCAAAATCTTCGGGAATGGCCCCCAGCGCAGGGAAAAGCAATGATTCATCGGCCAGCACCACCGCGGTATTGTCGAACTCGTGCTTAAACTCCGGTTTAATTTGTTGCATGAAACGCGGGATTTCCTGCGCCTGCCCGTAATTGGACGAAACTGCAGTGAGGCGGATGTTTTTCTCCTTTTCAAAACCGTTTACTTCGGGCAAAAAATCGGCAGGTGGTGGAAAGCGTTTCAGGTTTTCGCGCATGAACCAGCCGGCTTCGTTATTGGGGTCATCAAGATAAAAACGGTCGTAATCCCACAAAAATTCAACTTTATTCAGTTGCTTTAAATGTTTAAAAAACAACTTTTCACAACTGTTCAACGCATTCAACCCAACAATGTAATATTTTGAAAAAGGGAACTGAAAATCACCCGTTTCCAGATTTTCCACAACCTTCCGGTCAATCATTCCGCCAAATGCAGTTCCCCGCTTCTGCAATTCTGCTTTAAAATCGCGGTACACCGGGTACAATTTCTTCCAGATGAACAGGAATTTTTCGTGATTGGCTTTATGGTGCGCAACGGCCATACTGCCCCAAAACCTTGACAACGCTTCTTTTTGTTCATCGGTAAGGTAATCGAAATGCGCCTCAATTTCTTTTAAGTCGGCAATATTGGTGAACAGGTCTTTTGCATTGGCCAGGTAACGGTCAATGTCGTTGAAATCGGACAACAACACTTCGCCCCAAAAATAAAAATCATCAAATGTTTCGGCTGTTTGCGTGTGTTTTTTGAAAACATCGTACAAAATGGAAATCAGCTGCAGTTTTTCTCCCTGCTGCCAATCAGAATAACTACCAATCAGTTCGTTAACAGTGGTCACTTGGGGCCCAATAACAGGATGTGACAACTGCCTTCCCAGGTAGGATTTAAAAAATACGCCCGAACGCCGGTTCGGAAAAACCAGGCAAATATCTTTCAGTTCGTCACCATGTTTTTCATGAATATAGCTGGCACAGCGGGAGAGAAATCGTTCCATTTTGTTAAAAATTTCATCGAAGATAAAAATTCAACGGCAGAACAAAATCTTTCTCCGGCAATAAATTTTACTAAATTTACAAACCTGACAATTCAGAAATACTTAAAAAAATCATTCAGCAATGAAAAAATCAATCGTAACTATTTTCATCTCCCTGCTCACCTTACAATTAGTGGCACAAGACAGAATAAACGGATTGAACTTTGCCACACGCAGTGAAGTAATCGCGCAAAACGGAATGGCTGCTACAAGCCAGCCGCTGGCTACACAGGCAGCGCTAGACATATTAAAATCGGGCGGAAATGCCATCGACGCTGCAATTGCAGCAAACGCTGTTTTGGGATTGGTTGAACCCACGGGCAATGGTATTGGCGGAGATTTGTTTGCCATATTATGGGATGCCGAAACTGAACAATTGTACGGACTGAATGCCAGCGGACGTTCACCTTACGAACTCACCCTCGAGTATTTTAAAGAAAACGGTTATGAAAGTATCCCGGCGCTCGGGCCACTGCCTGTTTCAGTGCCCGGCACGGTTGACGGCTGGTTTGAGCTACACAACAAATTCGGTAAACTTCCTATGGAAAATATTCTTTCGCCGGCCATTAATTATGCCCGGGATGGTTTTCCGCTCACCGAAGTAATTGCCTACTACTGGCAAAGCAACGCACAGATACTGAAACAATTCCCCGGCTTTGAAGAGATTTTTATGCCCGACGGCAAAGCACCGAAAAAAGGAGAAATTTTTAAAAACCCGTACCTCGCCAACACGCTGGAACTCATTGCAGCAGAGGGTCGCGATGTTTTCTACAAAGGTGAAATCGCTGAAAAAATTGTTGATTATGTGCGCGGGCAGGACGGTTTTTTAAGCAAGAAGGATTTTGAAGATCACACCTCCGAATGGGTGGAACCGATTTCCACCAATTACCGTGGTTACGACGTGTGGGAACTTCCGCCCAACGGACAGGGAACTGCCGTTCTGCAAATGCTGAATATTCTTGAAAATTACGATATTGCCGAAATGGGATTTGCCAGTCCCGAGTACATGCATCTGTTTATCGAGGCCAAAAAACTGGCGTTTGAAGACCGCGCCAAATTTTATTCTGACCCTGATTTTAATGATCTCCCCATCGATGAACTCATCTCAAAAAAATACGGAAAAGAGCGTGCTGAATTAATTAACCAGGACCGCGCCGCGCGAAGCTATCCTGCCGGTGAGCTTGAACAGGGAAACACCATTTACCTCACCACAGCTGATAAAGACGGCAATATGGTCTCGCTTATTCAAAGTAACTACCGTGGAATGGGTTCGGGAATGACTCCCGGCAAGCTGGGCTTTATTTTGCAGGACCGGGGCGAACTGTTTTCGCTCGATGAAGGGCACATGAATGTGTACGAACCGCACAAACGGCCGTTCCATACCATTATTCCGGCTTTTATTACCAAAGACGGCGAACCGTTCATCAGCTTTGGACTAATGGGCGGTGGAATGCAGCCACAGGGACACACCCAGATTGTTTGCAACATTGTTGATTTTGGCATGAACCTCCAGGAGGCAGGCGATGCACCACGCATCCGTCATGGCGGCTCGAGCCAGCCAACCGGCGAGGAAATGACTGATGGCGGAACAGTGTATCTTGAAAGCGGGTTCGATTATGAAACTATTCGCGAGCTGATCTCGAAAGGGCACACCATCCAGTTTTCACATGGAGCATACGGGGGCTACCAGGCCATAATGCGGGACAATGAAAGCAAAGTCTATTTTGGTGCTTCTGAATCGCGAAAAGACGGACAGGCTGCGGGGTACTAGTCGAAGTAGGCAGTAGGCAGTAGGTAGTAATCAGCAGCCAGTTTAAGGGCTTTGGATTTTCAAATCAAAGGACTCCTCAAAACCTTATGCTTATGGATTTTTTTCACGGACTTGGGAAAGTCCGTGTCCCGGTTATCGAAAAAACTTTTTGAATTCGTGGTAATCTTTTACAATTTTTACATTGCGCGGTATGTTTGGTTTGTGCAGTTGAAGCTGCCAGCCGGTAATAAATATTTTCTGGTCGTTAAATAATTCTTTAAGTTGTTCCAGGTAGTTTTCCAAATCTTCTTTCAGAACAGAATTGATAAAAGCTGTAAACGCAAAATCAATTTTTACATGTTCCTGAATTTTGTTTAAATCCTGGAAGGGCACAAACTGCCCCAGGTAAATAACATTGTAGCCCATTTTGCGGGCCAGGTAAGAATAAAAAAGCAGGCTCATTTCATGCAATTCACCTTCAGGAAGAAAAAACAGTATGGTACTGTCGCGGGTGCTGTCAATGCCCAGTTTATCAATTTCTGCAATTAGTTTCTGCCGGAAGATTGCTGACACATAATGTTCCTGTGCCGGAAAGATGGAACCTACCTGCCAAAAGGTGCCCACCCGCACAAAAAAATCAAAAAATATTTTAGAAACGGCATCTTCCAATCCCTTATCTTCGATGATTTCGCTGGCAAGATTGTAAAAACCTTTGTTATCAAAATTAACCATTTGCAAAATCAGCCGGTCAATGTAATCCGATTCTGTTGCTTTTTGCGATGTAAGGCTTAATATTTTTTCTGCAATTTGATTTTCGCCCATGCGGGCAACTTTTGAAATTTTAAAGCCATTTCGCACCAACATCGAAACATTCAGCATTTTCCTCAAATCTTTGTCGCTATAGAAACGAATATTGGTATCGGTTCGTTTTGGAATTAAAAGGTTGTAACGTTTTTCCCATATCCGTATAGTGTGGGCTTTAATGCCCGATAATACTTCCAGGTCTTTAATTGAATATCCTGCTTCTTTCATTTTTCATTGTTTTGCCAATTAGTTTAATCAATAAAACAGAACCACCACAATTTTGTTTAAAGTTAAAAACACAAATTCTAAACAAATATTGTTTTTTGAAAAAAGTTTCAATCAAAACAGTCTCTAAGCAACATTTCAAAAATTGAGAGATGGAAGTTTGTCTAAACTAATTTCTCAAAAGCTGCGAAAGCTTTTTCCCAGTCGAGTTTTGGCGAGGGTGAATATGTTTTTACACCGAATGAATTTCTTACAACTTCCCTGATTTCTTTCAGCGAACCAACAAACCCCATTGCCCTGGCCTGCATCATAATATTACCAATAGCCGTAGCTTCAGGTGGGCCGGCAACTACCGGAATACCAATCGCATTGGCTGTTAGCTGGCTTAACATTTGGTTATTTGCTCCGCCGCCTATAATATGCAGTTTTTCAATCCTTTTCCTTGTAACCGATTCAATTTGCCGGATGGTATATTTGTATTTCAAAACCAGGCTGTCGTAAATGCAACGTGCAATTTCACCTTTCGATTCGGGGACCGGCTGATTGGTTTTTCTGCAATATTCATGAATGGCGTGTGGCATATTTCCCGGATTAAGAAATCCTGCATCATCAGGATTAATAAAGCATTTAAACGGCTCAGCCAACTGGCTCAAATCCACAATCTCCTGCCAGTTTATTTCTTTCTCTTCATCCCACACCCGTTTGCATTCCTGAATGAGCCACATGCCCATAATATTTTTCAAAAAACGGGTAGTGCCTTCCGCTCCGCCTTCATTTGTAAAATTCATTTCCAGCGTTTTCTCCGACACCAGCGGCTTAGGGCTTTCAATACCCAGCAACGACCAGGTACCCGAACTCAGGTAGGCCCAGTTTTCACCTTCGGCAGGAACCGACACCACCGCAGAAGCGGTATCGTGCGAAGCAACGGCAACACAGGTCAGTTCACCGCAGCCGGTTTGTTCGTCAATTTCCGGCAATGCAAGCCCTAAAACAGTTCCGGGCTCAACAATGTCGCGGGTCAGTTTCTCGGAAATTCCGGCAGCTTTGAAAAGGCGAGTTTCCCATTCTGCTTTTCCCGGTTTTAGCAACTGAGATGTACTGGCAATTGTGTATTCATTTTTTTGAACACCTGTAAACAAATAGTTCAACGTGTCGGGCGTGAATAGCAACCCTTCGGCTATTTTTAATGAAGGCTCATTATTCAAACCCGATGAAAATAACTGGAACAAGGTGTTGAATTGTAAGAATTGAATTCCGGACAGCCTGTAAGTTTCTTTCTCGGGCAGAATCCGGAAAAATTCATCCATCACATTATCGGTTCGATGATCGCGGTAAGCATAGGGCAAACCACTCAGCTGACCGTTTCCTGTCACAAGCGAATAATCCACCCCCCACGTATCGATACCAAAAGAGAGGGGCTGAATGCCATGTTCATTAACACATTTTTTCAACCCTGTTTTTAACGCTTCAAACAAATTGAAAATATTCCAGTAATAATGACCATGAATCCTTGTCATCTGGTTCTTGAACCGGTAAATTTCTGTCAATTCTAATCTATTGTTATTCAGCGTGCCCAAAATTGCCCGGCCGCTTGAAGCTCCCAAATCGAATGCTAAAAAGTAGTTTTTATCCATTTCTGCGTTTTTTTATTGTTCACAAAATAACATTTTACGCCCGGAAATCCTATCCTGCTCCTTCATGAAAAAAGAAATATCTGCGAAAACAAAGCGATAACTATACCTGTTAGTCTTTTTAGTAAAATAACTTTACAAACAGTATTGATTTTTTCGTTTTTTTAAACGAATTTTGTTAAGGACTAAAAATCAGTTTAATCATTCAAAAATCTATTGACAAATGAAAACATTTCTCAAAAACTCATTCGCATTACTTATTGTATTTTTATTGATTCAGCCTGTGTACGGACAGCGTATTTTAAGAGACATCCGTAATAAAGTTCAGGAACGTGTTGAAAAGAAAGTAGAAGAAAAAGCTGAAGAAAAAGTTGACGAAGCCATTGACAAGCAACTGGACAAACTGGAAGAAGCCATTGAAGAAGAAGCCGGCGAAGATTCAGAAAACAAACCCACACGGGAAGAAAAAGATGCAGAAAGGGCACAGCGGATGCAAAATATCCTGAAAGGAATGGGCATGTCGGGTGAGCCGGTTCCCATTGCCGATAATTACCAGTTCAGAAATAGGATTCAAATGCACATTGAATCTTACGATAAAAACGGCAATAAAGAGAGCGAAGGCGAATTTATTACGCACTTCGATCCGGAGGCACATAGTATGGCTTATGAAATGATATCGGGCGATGTGGGCAACACCGGCCAGGGGCTTTTTATCCTTGATGCCACCAACGGAGCGGCTATAATTTTAAGTGATGAAAATGGAGAAAAAACAGGCATTGTATATGGCATGGGATCATTCTTCGAATCGATGGGCCAAAGCTGGGAGGAAGAAGCCGATTTGGACGAAACGCCGGAATCGTACCTCTCCAATCCCAACGTGGAAAAAACAGGGCGCACAAAAACCATTGCCGGCTACAAATGTGAAGAATACAAATATTCTGACGAGGAGTCGGAATCGAACATTTGGATTACCAAAGATTTGAAACTTAACACCCGCGATTTTTTCAGCACACTGTTTCAAACCAGCCTGTATTCGCACGGCATCCCGTGGGGATACATGATGGAAGTTAATACCATAGAAAAGGATTCCGGCGAAAAATCCATCATGCAGGTTACCGATGTGGATGAAAACTCAAACAAACGCTTTGCATTAAATGAATATCAAATTACAAACCTGGGCGCCATCAATTTTTCCTCTGGTGAAGAAGAAAGCGAAACAGAGTAGGCAATGCATTTTATCCGATTACTCACTTTAATAATAATTGGAATGGCAGGTGCCTTAAACGCTTATCCTCAAATAAGTTTTGGTGTTTTTGCCGATTGCCAGTACTGTGACTGCAACACTATGGGCAGCCGCTTTTATAGGAACTCAATAGATAAACTCGACCAATGCATCCTGCAGTTCAACACTGACCAGAATCTTGAATTTGTGGCCGGATTAGGAGATTTGATTGACCGCGATTTTGAAAGTTTTAATGCACTGAAACCAATCCTGAAAGAATCGATTCATCCTGTTTACCACGTTACCGGCAACCATGATCTTGAAGTTGACAAAGACAAACTCGAAATGGTTCCCGAAGCGCTGGGATTGGAACAAACCTATTATTCTTTTGAAAAAGAAGGCTGGCTGTTTATTTTTCTCGATGGTAATGACATCACCTTAAATTCGGCAAACCCGGAAATTGTGGCAAAAGCTGAAAAAATGCTCGCAGAGATGAAAACCAATGACCAACCCAATGCCAACGACTGGAACGGCGGAATTGGCAGCGAACAAATCAGCTGGTTCGAAAAGCAGTTAAAACAAGCCGGTGCCAAAAACCTGAAAGTAGTTGTTTTTTGTCACTACCCGCTCCTGCCGCTTGAAGCACACACACTTTGGAATCAGCAAGAAGTGCTTGAGGTCCTAAAAAAATACAACAACGTAAAACTCTGGCTGAACGGACATAACCACGCCGGAAATTATGTACACCGCCACGGCATCCATTTTTTAACCATGCACGCCATGGTGGAAACCGAAAACCAAAATGCGTTTGCACGAATTACACTAAGTAACAACAAAATTGAAATCAGAGGTTACGGACAAGAATCTGACCGGACGTTAAACATTGAATAAATCTTAAACTATGACATATAAATTATTTTTAAGTCTTTTAGGCATTCTTTTTCTGCTTTCTATTAATTCAAGCAGCTCCGCACAAACAAGTGATCTTAAATCAGGAGACACCATCCATCTTTTCAATGGCCAAAACCTGAACGGATGGTACACCTATTTGCAACACAGTGGAAAAAACAACGATCCAAAAAATGTTTTCACTGTGAATGACGAAATGATCCGGATTTCAGGCGAAGAATGGGGCTGCATTACAACCAATGAAGAGTTTGAAAATTATCACATAGTTGTAGAATTCAAATGGGGAGATGAAGTATTTCCCCCGCGCCTCGAAAATGCCCGCGACTGTGGTCTTCTCCTTCATTCGCAGGGAGAAGACGGCGGCTCGGCAGGCATTTGGATGCACTCCATTGAGGCACAAATAATTGAAGGCGGCACAGGTGACATCATTGTTGTGGGCGATGGAAGCGACCGTTTCAGCGTTACCGCCACCGTTGCCCCCGAAAGACAGGGCAACTCTTATGTTTTTCAACCCAATGGTGACAATGGTGAAAAAGTAGCCATTAACTCCGGCCGTATTAACTGGCTGAAACGCGATCCCAACTGGAAAGACGAGCTGGGATTCAGAGGAAAAAACGACGTTGAAAAACCTGTTGGCGAGTGGAACAAACTGGAGTGTATTGCAGATGGCGACAAACTCACAATTTTCCTGAACGGACTGCTGGTAAATGAAGCCACAAATGTACGTCCATCAAAAGGCCAAATCCAGATCCAGTCGGAAAGTGCTGAAATATTTATTCGTCGCGTTGACTTGATACCGCTTGACTAACAGATCCGATTCTTTTCCACATCCTACGCCAGTTTAGGCCATTTTAAATCACCAAAATTCATTAAAGAAAAAAATGGCTTTATGCCCTGTTTTATCTTCCTTCTTAAAAAGAAAGTTATAATTTTAGGGAAGAAAATTCAATTGCATTTCAAATCACTCAGTTAAAAGCGATACAATATGTATAAAATAATTGAAAATACCTGGATTCCGGTTTCTGACGGGAACAAGCTGGCTGCCAAGGTATGGATACCCGAAACGGCTGAAGAAAATCCGGTGCCGGCTATTTTGGAATATATTCCTTACCGGAAAAGGGATTTTAAAGCGGTACGCGATGCACAGACGTATGATTTTTTTGCCAGAAACGGCTATGCCGGGGTGCGGGTTGACATACGCGGAAGTGGAGACTCGGAAGGAATTTTAAGGGACGAATACTTACAACAGGAACTTGATGATGGTCTCGAAATTTTACGCTGGATTGCAGCACAGCCCTGGTGTAACGGAAATATTGGAATGATTGGAATATCGTGGGGTGGCTTTAACGGTTTGCAAATTGCCGCACTTACCCCGCCTGAGCTGAAAGCTGTAATAACGGTGGCTTCAACTGACAACCGCTATTCTGACGATGTGCATTACATGGGCGGCAACCTGCTCACTGACAACCTTTCCTGGGCATCCACCATGTTTGCCTATAATTCGTGCCCGCCCGATCCGGAAATTGTAGGCGAAAAATGGAAAGACATGTGGCTGGAACGCCTCGAAGGTAGTGGCTTGTGGTTAAAAAAATGGCTGGAACACCAGCGGTTCGACGATTACTGGAAACATGCTTCGGTATTTCTCAATTACGACAAAATTAAATGCCCGGTTTACGCCATCGGTGGCTGGGCGGACGGATATTCGAACGCTGTGTTCCGCCTCATGGAAAACCTGAAAGTCCCCCGAAAAGGATTGATTGGCCCCTGGGGGCACAAGTATCCACATCTGGGCGGCCCCGGGCCAACAATCGATTTCTTAAACGAAGCGCTCCGTTGGTGGGACCGCTGGCTTAAAGACATTGAAAACGGCATTGACGAAGAACCGATGTTACGCACCTGGATGCAGGATACCGTTTCGCCCGTTTTGGCAAAACGGCCGGGTAAATGGGTGGCCGAAAAGGAGTTTCCAAGCAAAAATGTTACCATGAAAAACCTACAGCTTAAAAATGGCGAAATTGATTTTGAAGGTAACCTGCCCGAATATGACCACCCATTGAAAATTCAAAGTCCGCTAAGTGTAGGATTGTTTGCCGGAAAATGGTGTTCTTATGCTGCTTCAACCGATTTGCCCAGCGACCAGCGCGAAGAAGATGGCGGCGCCCTGGTTTTTGAAACCCTGCCGTTAAAGGAAGGGATTGAAATTTTTGGCGCCACAGAACTCACACTCTCACTGAAAAGCGATAAACCAATTGCCATGGTTGCAGCACGAATTTCGGATGTAGCACCAAGCGGGCGGGCAACAAGAATTACCTACGGTGTGTTAAACCTTACCCACCGCGACAGCGATGAAAATCCGGAATTTTTGAATCCCGGCCAACAATATACGATCAAACTCAAACTCAACCATATTGCCCAGCATTTCAGGCCAGGACATAAAATCCGTTTGTCGCTGTCAACCTCATACTGGCCGCTGGTGTGGCCGGCGCCTGAGCCGGTTACGCTCACAATTCAACCCGATAATTGTTACCTTACGCTTCCTATCAGAATTGACGGGAAAGAAAATAACCAGTTAACCAATTTAGGCAAACCTGATTTGGAAGAAATAATGAAGACAACCCTCCTGGTGCCACCTAAAAGAGAATGGCAGGTAATTCACAACCTGGCTTCGAACGAAGTAACCCTGCAAGTTACCAACAATGATGCTCAGTACATAATTGACGACATAAACTGGGCTGTTCAAAAAGATGTAACAGAAAAATATTCGTACCAGAGCTACAACTACGATACGCTGAGGGGTGAGGTAATGAGCGAACGCAGTTTCAAACGCAACGACTGGGCGGTTTACACCAAAACCCGCACTGTACTTACATCAACAAAAACCCACTTTATAATAAGGGCAACTTTAGATGCGTACGAAGGTGATGTAAGGGTTTTTAGCAAATCGTGGGACGAGCGGATTAAAAGAGATTATTTGTAAAACTTTAAAATTAATGATAATGAAAAAACAGGTTTTTGTGATAGGACTAGATCCTTTCAACTTAAAAAAACTACAACGGATACCCGGCGCCAACGAATGTGACTTTTTACCGGCACTCGAGATTTCTGAAATGCGACAGGTGGAAAAATATGATATGGAAAAGTTAATTCAAACCTGTTTCGACCGCATTGACAACCACGGAAAAATTGATGCCATTGTAAGTTACTACGACTTTCCCGGCACCACCCTTTTGCCGATAATTGCCGAAAAATACGGGTTACCAGGCCCGTCGCTGGAAAGCATTATGAAATGCGAAAACAAATACTGGAGCCGGCTGGAGCAAAGCAAGGTTATTGATGAACACATCCCGGTTTTTAAGGCATTCAATCCCTTTAAAAAAGATGTGTACAAAGAACTGGGCATGGTAGCGCCTTACTGGATTAAACCCATAAAATCATTCCGGTCGTTTTTGGCTTACCGTATTAACGGCGAAGCTCAGTTTTACGAGTATATGGAAGAAATAAAAAAACACATCGACTTTATTTCCGAGCCCTTTAACTACCTGATGAAACGCTTCAACATGCCCCAGGAGTTTGCCGAAATGGAAGAAACCTGTATTGCCGAAAGCCCTATTACCGGTCACCAGTGCACTGTGGAAGGATATGTTCATAACGGCAATGTTGTGGTTTACGGCATTGTGGACTCCATCAGGGACGAGGACCGATCATCGTTCGGAAGGTACGAATACCCATCGTCGCTTCCGCAGGAAATTCAGTTCAGGATGGCCGATGTTACACGGAGGGTGGTAACCCAACTGGGGCTGAATAATTCTCCGTTCAATATTGAATATTTCTACAACCAAACTGCCGATGAGGTTTATTTTCTGGAAATTAATCCACGCATTTCGCAAGCGCATACTGATATTTTTGAAAAAGTGCATGGAATTTCGCACCACTACGTTATGTTATCGCTGGCTTTGGGGCAAAAACCCAAAACCATGGAAATGAATGGTGAATTTAACAAAGCTGCCAATTTTATGCTGCGTACGTTTAAAAGCGGAAAGGTTAAAAAGGCACCTGGCGAAGATGAAATAAAAATTCTAAAGAAATTTATTCCCGGGTTGGAAATTAAATTGCATGTAGAAAACGGAATACACCTTGATGAATTGCAGGGACAGGACAGCTACAGCTATGAGTTGGCCAACATTTTTATCGGGGGCCGCGACCAGCGCGAACTGGTAAAAAAATACAACCAGTGCCTCGATGGCTTAACTTTCGATATTGAATACGACGAACAAACTCACCTGCATTGATTAGACCAGTCATACACTCACTGCGAGTGAGGGCATGACTTTCTCCCTTATTTTTGCCGGTACACTTTCACGTAATCGATAAAATATTTTTGTGGGAAAATACTGTCATCAATTCCCTCCTGGCCACCCCATCCACCGCCAATGGCAAGGTTAATAATTAAATAGTGAGGCTCATCGAACGGCCACACATCTTTTCCTGATCCTTCGTTTTCAAAAACAAAATAACGCTCATCATCAATAAAAAACTCTATGCGGTCTTTATACCATTCAACTGCATAAATATGATATTCTTCCCATGGTTTTTCAAGTGTGATGTTGTTTCCTTTGTTCGTTCCCAACACATGATTGTAGGCTTTGGTATGCACATTTCCATGTACAACTTTCGGATCGTATCCCACATTTTCCATTATATCGATTTCGCCACAGGCAGGCCAGCCGGTGCCTTCCCTGATACTGTTGCCCAGCATCCAGATTGCAGGCCAGGTGCCGGTTCCGGTAGGCAGTTTGGCTTTCACTTCAACTCTTCCATAAAGAATTTCTTTTTTACCGTAGGTATGCAAACTGGCCGAGGTAATTTCATGTCCGTTCCAGTTGTCTTTTCGGGCTTCAATCACCAGATTCCCGTTTTCAACGCGTGCATTTTCGCTGCGTTCCTTAGTGTAATACTGCGCTTCGTTGTTTCTGATGTAACCTTCTTCGTAACTCCAGATACCTGCATCGGGCAATCCTGCATTGGCAAAATTATCTTCCCATACCAATTCCCATTCAGCTGCTCCTGTCGGGTTTTGCGGCTGTTTATTATTTTCATTTACATCATTACTGTTTTTACTTTCAACTATAAAAGCTGTAAACATTGCCATCCCAAACATCAAATACTTCATAAAACTCAATTTTTGTTTTTTCAAAGATAGAATTCTTTTTAAATGATTTTTAAATGAACCGAAAAACGATGTAACAGTTAATACATTCAGTTACGAAGTATTACTTTTGACCGCAAAGAAATAAATATGACATTACAAGTTCATCCTGAAGCCAAAGCGCTGATATTTGACCTCGACGGCACATTATCCAACTCATTGCCTGTGCATGTTGCCACATGGAACAAAGTGGGCGAAACGTACGGGTTCACATTCGATCCGCAGATTGTGCACGAAATGACAGGCCGCCCAACCATAGAATTTGCGCGCCATATTGTTGAAAAATATAACCTCACGGCCAATCCGGAAGAAATTGTCAAACTGAAACAGAAAACATTCTGGAGTTCGGCAGAGCTGCTGGAACCCGTGCAGGAAATAATTGCCATTGTTAAAGAATATCACGGCAAACTGCCCATGTCGGTTGGTACGGGAGCAAGTCGCAAAAGTGCAGAAGTGCAGCTGGGCGAACTTGGAATTGCCGACTATTTTGATGCTATTGTTTCGGCCGATGATGTGACCAGCCACAAGCCAGAACCTGAAACTTTTTTGAAATGCGCACAATTAATGGGAGTTGAACCAACAGTTTGCCAGGTATTTGAAGACGGTGATTTGGGAATTGAAGCCGCAAAAAAAGCGGGCATGATGGTTACCGATGTGCGGCCTCATATTAATTACGGCGAATGGGACCACTCGTAGTTGCATTTGAAACCGTCCTTCCCCTTTTCCTGGTAATTTTTGCAGGAGTGCTGTTTTCACGCACCAAAGCCTCATCGGAACACTGGATTGACATCCTGAACAAGTACGCGCTGTGGATTGGTTTTCCGGCACTGGTTATCACTTCGCTGATGCATCTCGAAATCGGTGAAAATAACTACACACCTTTAATTGTTGCCAACTCGGTGTATATTATTGTCTCCATTCTGCTGGCTTTTCCAATTGCCTGGATTTTCAAACTGTCGGCGGGTATGAAAAGGTCCCTTTTTCTGATTCTCCCTTTCGGAAATGTAGCTTACCTTGGAATTCCGGTTTTGCGGAATGCGTGGGGCGATGAAATCCTGCCGGTGGCAGCTATTATTTCAGCCATTTATGTTTTCTGGATGTTAACGCTTGCCCTGATTTTAATTGAAGTTTACGGCCACCATAAAATTAATGCCCAAAAGCTACTGCTTAGCCTGCTTAAAAATCCATTACTACTTTCTGTTTTTGCAGGCCTGGCCATTGTTTTATTCAATATTAATTTACCCGACTTTTTAGAGAAAACCATTGGATTATTTTCCGACTCGGTTACGGCGGTTGTACTATTTTCCCTGGGAATATTTCTGGGAATGCATCAACTGGGGAACATCAGGGAATGGAAACAGGTTTTGATTTGGTCGGTGGTGGCCATGATAATTTTACCGGCTGCATTTTTTCTCATCATTCAGTTTTTACCCATGCCGGAAGATCAGGTTAAAGCCACCATCGTAGATGCTGCCATGCCACTGGGATTAACCCCCTACGCGTTGTCAGTTCAGTACAAGCTTAAAACAACACTTATGGCGCGCATTGTGGTATTGAGCACACTGCTCTCCATGATTATTATTCCGCTTTGGATGGTGGTTACGGGCTAAAAATCATTAAAATAAATCCATCTGCAAATCTTCAAATTTACCAATCAATACCAGCACACTTTCCGGTTTTGTAACCAACGTTTCTCCTTCGTTCAGTTCAAAACTCCCTCCCACTCCCTGCAGAATGAATTCATAAGGTTCATTTTCAAAACAAAGAATTCCTTTTACACGGTAAACAAGGCGCTTGTGAATATCGAGATTATAGGCGAGCCGGCGCATAAATTCATCTTTGCCCAGCAACTGGGTGAACCGGAATGTTTTAGTATTTATTTTTGAATGAGAATGCCCTGCTGGTTCAGGATTGTGAAATTTTATTTCAGAAACCGGTGAGCTAAACTTGAAATCCTTCGTTGCCCTGTTTTCAGCAAAATGAATGGCACTAAGCGAATTCAATTCCTTGATTTTCTTTTTAAAATCATTTTTTTGGTTATCAGTCAATTGTTCAGATTTGGTTATTACCACCTCATCGGCAACAGCCAACTGCTTTAGTGAAATTTCCTTTTCGGGGTGATTTTCGAAACGATGGACGTCAACCATGCAAACGCAACCGTTATAGTTGTATAAGGCGTTTAACTCATCATCCCTGAAAAAAGGCCGAATCACCGAAACAGGATCTGCAATTCCCGTAGTTTCAATCAGGAGGTGCTCCACGTGCGGGAAGCGTTCGGCCAGTTCCTTTAAAATTCCTTCGTACTCGTTGGTTATGGTGCAGCAGATGCAACCATCCTTCAGTTCAAAAAGCCGGGTGGCATCCACACCTTTAATCAGTTGCGTATCGATGGACACGTCGCCAAATTCATTCTCCACCAGCGCAAACTGTGTTTCAGAATTTGTTTTTAAAATCCGGTTTATAAATGTGGTTTTACCGGCACCAAGGAAGCCGGTGATTACGGTGACTGCTATTTTTTTATTTCTCAAATTATTCATTTTTACCCCTTTCCGGCTAAAGCCGGACTTCCCCCAGAAGTAAGTATTCCATATTCGGCTTTTCTAAAACACGCCAAACAAATTCAGAATAACAATAATCAGGGAAAGAATTAACACATATCGCACATATTTTGCGCCGCCTCTTACTGAAAAATGAACGCCCAGCCATGCGCCGGCCATATTTCCGGCAGCGAGAATCAAACCGGCTGTCCAGTTTACCTGGCCGTGAAACATAAAAATTCCCAATGCAAAAACGGTATATATCAGAACGATAAAAACTTTCACGGCGTTGGCTTTTACCAGGTTATGCCCACACCCCAGCACCAGTCCGGCCAGCAGGAAAAACCCCACTCCCATCTGGATAAAACCGCCATAAAGCCCTATAAAAAAGAAAATGACATATTGCCACGCAGTTGGTTTGGGATCAACGGCGCCTGCATGTTCTTTTATCCACACATCAGGTTTCAGCACCACAACAAACAACATCAGCACCATTAATCCGGCAATAATTTTTTGCAACAGTTCTGCCTTGATTTCCACCGCAAACAAAGCGCCTATAACCGAACCAACAATTGCAGGAATTGCCAGCCGGTAGTCGGTGGAAAAATCCAGTACTTTTTTCTGGTGAAATGTGCGCACTCCAATCACATTTTGGAGCAAAATGGCCACACGGTTGGTTCCGTTGGCCACATTGGCAGGCAAACCGAGAAACATCAGGAGTGGTAAAGTTAGCATGGAACCACCTCCGGCTGTTGTATTAATAAATCCCGCAGCAAGTCCGGTTCCGATAAGTGCAAGAACCATGTACCACTCCATAAATCAGTTTAAAGTTTCGAGTTAAAAGTTACGGGCCAGGCGTTCAGAATTAATAAGCAAACAACGGATAGTCTTTCATCATTTGATTTACTTTTTCACCCACGGCTTTCAGCATTTTTTCATCTTCAATGTTGCCGATGACATCATCAATCAACTGCACAACAACCGGCATCAATTCCTCTTTTACACCACGGGTGGTAATGGCCGGGGTTCCCACACGTAAACCTGAAGTCTGGAAAGGAGAACGGCTGTCGAAAGGCACCATATTTTTATTAACGGTTATTTCGGCCTGAACAAGAGTGTTTTCCACCTGTTTGCCGGTAATTCCCGGATATTTTGTACGCAAATCAATCAGCATCGAGTGATTATCGGTTCCGCCGGAAATCACTTTGTAACCCATATCAATAAAAGCCTGTGCCATCACCTGTGCATTCTTTTTTACCTGCGCCTGGTATTCTTTAAACGAAGGGTCGAGCGCTTCGCCAAAGGCAACTGCTTTTGATGCAATAACATGTTCAAGCGGCCCGCCCTGCTGACCGGGGAAAACAGCAGAATCAAACAGCGAAGACATTTTGCGGACGGTTCCCTTGCGGGTTGTTACGCCCCACGGATTCTCGAAATCTTCTCCCATCAATATAATTCCGCCACGCGGACCGCGCAATGTTTTGTGCGTGGTTGAAGTAACAACGTGCGCATACTTTACAGGATTATCAAGCAAATCGGCAGCAATCAATCCGGCCGGGTGGGCCATATCCACCATGAAAAGTGCTCCCACACTGTCGGCAATTTCGCGCATGCGCTTGTAGTCCCACTCGCGGCTGTAAGCCGAGGCGCCGCCGATTATAAGTTTGGGCTTGTGCTCTTTTGCCAGCGCTTCCATTTCGTCGTAATCAACCAAACCGCTGTCTTCTTTTACTTTATAGGCAACCGGATTGTAAAGAATTCCGGATGAATTCACCGGTGAACCGTGAGAAAGATGACCGCCGTGCGACAAGTCGAGCCCCAGAAATGTATCGCCCGGTTTCAGTATCACACTCAAAACCGCCTGATTGGCCTGCGCTCCGGAATGCGGTTGCACATTGGCCCATTCGGCACCGTACAGTTGCTTTATGCGATCGATGGCCAGCTGCTCAGTCTGATCCACAAACTGACAACCACCATAATAACGTTTGCCAGGATATCCTTCGGCATATTTGTTGGTCATCACCGATCCCATGGCTTCCAACACCTGGTCGCTCACAAAATTTTCGGATGCAATCAGTTCAATCCCGCCCAACTGGCGTTCTTTTTCTTTCCGGATGATATCAAAAACCTGCGTATCTCGTTTCATTTCAGCTAATCTTAAAATTTAATTTCAAAGGTAATATATTTTAATCCGTCACTTTGTTCATAATCCATGGAAAATCTCATTATTTTTAAACACTTAAAATTGAAAAGCTGCATGAAAAATAGAAACATTATCTTGCAGCCATTGGAAAACATAAAAATATGAATCGTAAAAAATCCCGTCCTCAACTTTTAAGTGCCTTGTGTATTTTAACCTTCATTGGGAGCACAGTTGGTTTTGTCGGCTACTTTCTGGCCTCTCTTTTTTTTGAACAGGCCGGAGAATCTATTATCAAATATTCCTCATGGCATTCTGTGGAAGCAATTTCGCCGGTGTATTTTACTTTACTGATGGCATTATTCGCCCTTTCGCTTACCGGGGCCATTCGCATGTGGAAACTCCACCGCGACGGATTTTTTCTTTATGTTTTTGCCCAGCTTATAATATTATTTCTCCCGGTTTTGTGGATAAACCCGCAGGCTTTTTCGGAAACCAATGCCATTTTTACTGCCACTTTTATTATCGGATACAGTATGAATTTCAGGCATCTTAAATAGTTTATTGATTTAACACCCGGTGATGCAAAGAATTTTCTTATTACAATCTTATTTTGAAAGAATTGGATGGTACTGAAACATTAAAATTTCCGGCTTGTTAAAACCAGTGAATATTTAGCTTTAATTAAAAACGCATTATCATGAAAAACAGAACAATAATCTTCGAAAAACGCCCCGAAGGAAAGCCGACACAAGAGTGTTTCAGATTTGAAGAAAAAGATATGCCGAAAATAAAAAATGGCGAAGTATTTCTAAAATCCCGTTTTGTTTCGGTCGATCCGTATTTACGCGGAAGAATGAGCGACATGAAATCCTACACGTCGGGTTTTACTCTGGGAGACCCCATTCAATCGGGAATTATTGCAGAAGTTACCGAATCGAATAATCCGAACTATCACAAAGGAGATTTTGTAAGTGGTTTGCTCGACTGGTCGGAGTACCAGTCTCACAGCGGCGAAGGACTTACAAAAGTCGATCCAGGTGCCGCCCCGCTTTCTGCCTATCTCGGAATGCTTGGAATGCCCGGATTAACAGCCTATCTTGGCTTGATGGAAATTGGGAAGCCGCAAAAAAACGAAACACTGGTTGTTTCGGGTGCTGCCGGGGCCATAGGTAGCGTGGTTGGCCAGATTGGTAAAATTGTGGGCTGCCACGTGGTTGGCATTGCCGGCAGCGATAAAAAAACCGAAATGCTGAAATCAGAATTTGGTTTCGATGAAGCCATCAATTACAAAACCACTAAAAATATTCGTAAGGCAATTGCCAAAGCCTGCCCCAACGGAGTGGATGTTTATTTTGATAATGTGGGCGGTGAAATCTCCGATGGCGTAATGATGAACATTAATAAGTTTGCACGGGTACCTGTTTGTGGTGCTATTTCGCAGTACAACGAAACCCGGATGACAACCGGCCCCCGAATGCAGTCAGTTTTGCTGGTAAACAGTGCGCTGATGAAAGGTTTTATCGTCCATGATTACGCCCCAAAATTTCCTGAAGCAATTAACCAACTCACCAAATGGTACGGTGAAGGCAAACTAAAACTCAAAGAAACGGTTAAAGAAGGTTTCGAAAATATTCCCGAAGCATTTATCGGGTTATTTGAAGGTGAAAACATTGGCAAGATGGTTGTAAAAATTTAGTACTTATGCACAGTTCAGCAAATCCATATTTCAAAATCAGAAACTCAGTAATAGTTCTATTCTCACTTTTTTTGCTGTTCAGTTGTCAGAAAGAAATAGAAACTTTTAAAGCAGATTTTGAATATGAATTCATCAGTGAAAACCGCGTTCTTTTTACTAATAATTCTGTTGGCGATTACAATTCATTAATCTGGAATTTTGGCAACGGGGAGAGGATTACGTCCAGCGATAAAAACCAATCGTTTGAAGTTTTTTACCCGAAATCAGGGGATTACAATGTGGAACTGAATATTTACAATAGTGTGGGTGAAAACAACAAAATCAGTAAAACCATCACCATTGAAAAAGATGTGATTGATGTTTCTTTCACTGCAGAGCCCGATGCCGAAAATCAAAACCTGTATCATCTTGTTAACACCACCGGTGGAGAATACGATTCCGTCAGATGGCAGTTCCGCTACAAAACCATTGAAAACACTGACGAAACAGTTGCCTATCTTCCGTTTAAAGGAACTTACGAAATTGAATTATTGGTTTACATGGAAAACGTCACTTTTTCAAACAGACAGAACATTACCATTTCTGAAGACGACCCCAATTATCTGTCAAATATGTTACTGGTATGGTCGGATGAATTCGATGACCCGGAGGTAAATCCGGAAAACTGGACATTTGAAACCGGCGCCACAGGATGGGGGAACAATGAGTTGCAAAATTATACAGATGGGGACAACTCGGAAATTGTGGATGGAAAACTGGTTATTACTGCAAGAAAAGTGAACGACAGCAAAACAGCTGGTTCTTACACTTCATCGCGAATGGTCACACTCGATAAACACGACTTTTTATTTGGCCGGATGGAAATCAGGGCGAAGCTGCCCTCCGGAACTGGCATCTGGCCGGCCATCTGGATGCTGGGCAGCAACATTTCGGAGGTGAGCTGGCCCGCCTCCGGCGAAATCGACATCATGGAATATGTGGGTTACCAGCCCAATACCGTGCATTCAACTGTCCACACTCCTTCCGGTTACGGCGCTGACGGGAAAGGAAATTCCACATCGCTGCCCACTGCCGAGGAAGAATTTCACAATTATGGCATCATCTGGACGGAACAATTCATCCGGTTTTACATCGACGACCCTGAAAATATCAAATTTACGTATGCGCCTTCACAAAAA
>JBNJGR010000026.1:0-20554 GCA_051747885.1 Bacteroidota bacterium
GCATTTTCCGGTTTCCCCATTTAAAAGCGACACTTTTACGGAAGAACTTCCAACATCAAATCCAAGTAGGTACATGTTTTATAATGATTTACGTTAACATTTCAAATCGAACTGTTCTGTTCTGGTATGCTATCAAAAGTAGTTGCAAATTACATTGATTCAAAATACAAAAAAATGTTATAAAACATGTTTTCTTTAGAAACCGTTCTTTTCTTCCTTAGAACGGTTCCCTGGGTGTCTTCATAGCGACGGCCTCAATTTCAGCGTTGTTGGCACCTCAAACTTTACCGGCTCATTCGAGGCAACAAATTCGGCGGCTTTCTGCCCCATCAATTCGAAATCGGTTGAGATAACCGAAATTCCATTTTTAACGTATTTCTTCATGGGGGTTTCATTATAGGAAATTACCCCGGCTTCCCGTCCCGGTTCATAACCCTTATCGGCACACTGGTCGAGAAACCAGGCCAGGGTGCGGTCGCTAACCAGCAAATACAAACCACCTTCTTTTACGATAAACTGTCCAGGCTCAAAAACAACTGAATGTTCTATTTTATTTTCAGTACAGAATTTTTTGAAATAATTGATGGCCACTTTGGGATGATAAGTAAAGGGTGGATAAAAAAAAGTAAAATGCTTGTATTTTTTTATACGCTCCAGGTTTTGTTGAAAGCAGGCAAAAACAGGTTCGCCAAAATTTTGATAAACAGAAGATTGCTCATCTTTTGAATGAATTTTCCAGTCGATGACAAGTAACTGTTCATCCGGAATTTTATGAATAATCTCGGGTACTTTCTCGTGATCGAAATTCATGATAATGTACTTGCTGTACTTTCCCAGGCTTTCAAAAATAATTTTTTCGAAAACGCCAATATTGTAGTGGTGAAAATGTAAATCGACGCTTATATTTTTGGGAAGGTGCTTCAGAAACGAACCATACAAAACCTCTTTGTAGGCCTTAAACGTATCGAGAAACAGAAAAACCTTTGTAATTTTTTGAGTGACAAAGTAACCACGGTTGGGCACCGATTCCACCACTCCCCGCCTTTTCAATTCAGCATAGGCTTTAAAAACAGTATCGCGCGAGAGGCGGCACTCCTTCATTATCTGGTTAACCGACGGCAGCATATCCCCCTCTTTCAACTGGTTCCGGCTGATCGAATCCACAATGGTGTCAACCAGTTGCTGAAATTTCAGGACGTTGGAGTTGTCGTCAATTTTGAAGTTAAAATTTGTCATAATAAATATTAAAATGCCAGAACAGCAACCGTTCTGTTCTGTTCTACAAAACTAAAAATTAATATGAATTAACAGACAATTTGCCCCGGCGAAAACAATAGATTAATGAAAGTGGCGTTAAAAGAAAAAGGATAAGGACAGTTACCAATTCAGAGTGGTTAAGTTTGGTCAGCATTACTTCTTATATTCAGGTAACTTTCCCTTATCCTTTTCCACCTTAAAAATAAGGGATATTTTCAAAATTAAAAAATCAATTTGTAACTTTAGCTCTCAAAGTAAAAAATCAAGTAAAAATGATACGTGACCTTATAATGAAAAACCGCAGCTACCGCCGGTTCGATTCTTCAGTAAAAATTCCATCATCTAAAATTGAAAAATGGATAGAACTGGCCCGTTTTTCACCAAGTGCAAGAAATATGCAACCCCTGAAATATGCAATCACAACAGATGAAATCGTGAACAAGCATATTTTCCCAAACCTGGGATGGGCAGGTTACCTTACCAAATGGCCGGGGCCTGCAGAAAATGAGCGCCCGGTGGCTTATGTAACCGTATTGCTAGATAAATCGTTGGCTGAAAATCGTTACTGTGACGATGGAATTGCCATTCAAAGTATCTTACTGGGGGCCGTTGAAGATGGTTTTGGAGGCTGTATTATTGGCACGGTGAATAAAAGCAAGGTCGCCAAGGCACTCAAACTACCCGTAAATCTTGAGATTTTATGGGTTATCGCCCTCGGTAAACCTGCTGAAAAAGTGGTACTTGAAACAGCTGAAGGAAATGATATTAAATACTGGCGCGACAAAAATGAGGTACATCATGTGCCCAAGCGCCCGCTCGACGAATTGATTATTAGAAAATAACCGGATCGAAAAAAGGATGGCTCGCACCATCCTTTTAACAGTTGTTTAACCTTAAAATCACCCTCTCACGAAAAGAGCTTTTATAATATGCTGAGCTATTTTGGGATTTTCTTTCAGTCTGCGTGTGCAGTAGTTAAACCATTGCTTTCCGAACGGAACATACACCCGCATGCGATGCCCCTGATCAATAATTAACTGGCGCAAATCGGGTGTCACCCCGTATAGCATCTGAAATTCGTACATATTTTTGTCAACATTGAACTTCTCAATCAACTCAAATGATTTATCCACCAAATATTTATCGTGAGTTGCAATGGCAGCATACATTTTATTTTCGAACATAAACTCCAGGTCTTCCAGAAAATGCTGCTGTACTTCATTGAAACTTTTATAGGCAATTTTTTCCGGTTCAATATAAATTCCTTTGCACAGCCTGAAATTCATTGGGTTCTCTGCTGAATTTAAATCATTCAAATGTTCCAGATCATCTAAAGTCCGGCGCATATATGCCTGTACAACCAGTCCCACGTGGGCAGGAAATTCAGAATACAGTTTTCTGAAAAGTTCTATTTCCAGATCAACACACTGCGAATCCTCCATATCGACACGCACAAATGTTCCCTTTCGACTGGCAAGTTCCACAATCTCGCGGATGTGTTTGTAACAGGCCTCTTTATCGATTAAAAGCCCGAACATGGTAGGTTTCAACGAAAAATGCCCGGTAATTTTCTCAGATGTAAAGCGTTCAATTATCTCCAGGTATTTGTTTTTATTGTCGAGGGCTTCTTCCATTGTTTGAATAAATTCTCCCAGAAGATCGACTGTTACATCAATATTCTGCTGATTGAGCAATTTGGATGCAA
Source organism: Bacteroidota bacterium (assembly GCA_051747885.1). Lineage (GTDB taxonomy): Bacteria > Bacteroidota > Bacteroidia > Bacteroidales > Prolixibacteraceae > Tangfeifania. The sequence goes on from JBNJGR010000026.1 coordinate 2,963, forward strand.
GCACACCATCCTCAATAGTTTCGCCTGCAATATATCTTTTCGAAAATACCCACACCAGTTTTTCTGGCATGTAGGGCAAAACGTTAGCAATTAGTCTATTCAACATTATTTGTTTTAAAGTTCAATACAATTGATTTTAATAAACGTAAAAATACAATTTGTGATTTGTCTATTTCAATGATGTTTATCAGTGCCTACTTATGATTTAACACAGGTTTTATAAAAAAAAGTTGCTTTTAACGCGAAGAAAAAAATAGCAGATACCGCTATTGCTTTTAACCGAAAAAATTATCTTTGTTGCGTTTTTAAAACAAAAAAAGCTGACAGATAATGAAAGGAACATCTTCAATACTTGGAATTGTGTCGTTGGTTGCAGTGGCTGTTTTGTACATTTTATATTTTACCGGTAAAAACGAGCCGGTACAAGAAGCTGTAAAGCAAGAACTGGCCGCAGAGCAGACAGGTGAATCACTTAAAATCGGATATGTTAAAGCCGATTCAATAATTATGAATTACGACATGGCACAGGACCTGCACGATGAATTCACAAAAAAACAGGAAGCTTACAATTCCGAATACGGCACAAAACGGGAGTCGTTTGAAAGAGAGGCGGCTGCTTTTCAGGAAAAACTGCAACGCGGAGGTTTCCTTACAGAGCAAAGGGCCATTCAGGAACGTGACCGCCTTGTGGGTAAAGAACAGGAAATTATGCAGCTCGATCAGGAATTATCGACTAAACTCAATGAAATTCAGGCTGCCAACAACGAGCAAATTTTAGACAGTTTGCTGGATTACCTCGAAGAATACAACCAAAACAAAAAATACGACTACATTTTTAACGGTGCCGAAATTTTGATAGGAAATGAAGCGAACAACATCACAGCCGAAGTCCTGAAAGCATTAAATGAACGGTACTCTGGCGTAGAGGAAGATTAATTTTTACATAAAAGATAGCTGTTACCAATCCGGGACAATTCCCGGATTTTTTTTGTGTAAATTGCATGTTAAATTTTAAAGCATCCCGCATGTTTGCCAGCCGGTACCTGATACAAAATAACAACAAAGTATTAATCCAGCAATCTCCTTCCGATAAAACCGGCATTAGCATTGTTATCCCGTGTTTCCGCGAACCTCAAATTCTGGACACGCTCAATTCGTTGAAACATTGCAAACTACCAAAATCAAATGTCGAAGTCATCGTACTCATCAATCATGCTGAAACAGCACCCGAAGAAATCCGGGCATTTAATGCGCAAACAAAGCAACAAATTGAGGAGTGGATCCCTGAAAACAGTACCGAAAAAATTACCTTTTTTGCAGTTGGTCCTGTTGAATTGAAAAAGAAGTGGGCCGGTGCCGGCCTGGCACGAAAAAGCGGCATGGACGAAGCCGTGAGGCGTTTCAACGAAGTTAACAAACCGGATGGCATTCTCGTTTCGCTCGATGCCGATACACTGGTGCAAAACAATTACCTGGTTGAAATTGAAAATTATTTTGGCAGTCACCCTGAAGTTCCCGGCGCAACCATTGCCTTTGAGCACCAAACTGCAGAATTAACCGGGAAACACCTTGAAGGAATCAGCCTGTACGAAAAATACATGGAGTACTATAAAAAAGCGCTGGAATACACCGGTTACCCCTTCCCCATGTTTACGGTTGGTTCTGCATTCGCAGTCACTGCCGGTGCGTATGTAAAACGGGGCGGAATGAACCGCCGGCAGGCAGGCGAAGACTTTTACTTCCTTCAAAACCTGGCCCAAATCGGCCCCGTTGGCGAAATCAACACAACCAGGGTGTTTCCTTCGGCACGGCTCTCGGACCGCGTACCTTTTGGCACGGGTCCCATTCTTCGAAAATGGATGGAAGGAAAAGAAGATCTCACGCAAACTTACAACTTTGAAGCCTTCGGGGATTTGAAGGATTTTTTTGATGTAAAGAACCAACTCTTTCGGATCGAAAAACAAGACTACAAACTTTTCCTTATGAAACTCCCATTACCGGTTGGTAATTTTTTGGTTGAAGATAATTTTTGGGAAGAAATTAAGGACCTAAACCAAAACTGCTCTTCGCTTCAATCATTTCAAACCCGTTATTTTCAGAAATTCAATGCATTTAAAATTTTAAAATTTCTGAATTTCAGCCACGTACATTTCTATTCAAAGGCCAGCCTCGACGAACAAATTGAAAAACTTAAAAAGTCCCGATAAAATGAAAACGCTTAATTTACTTGCAACACTATTTTTAGTTACCACACTGTTTGCCAACTGTGAAACCGGAACGCAGACAACGGAAAAAATCAGCTATTCCTATTCAATTCCTCCATCCGGAAACAGCTGGGTTATTGACAATTCATCAAAAAACCAGGAAATGATTCTTCCGGATGATATTCAAAACTGGTCGGATGAAGATGTTAAAATCCGCACCTACTTCAGGGTTGAAAATACCGGAAAACTTAACCTCGGGATGGTTGCCCGATCACCCGAAGGGCCATCAACCATAAAGGTTTCGTTCGGCAATTCTGCTCAAAACATTGAAGTAAATAACACAGTTTCCGATACCATTCCCATTGGCACCGTCGAGATTGATGAGCCCGGCTATCATTTTATTGAAATTGAAGGCGTTGAAAAAACAGCCGCAAACTTCCCCGAAATTGAGTCGTTTTTAATTGGCGGCGAAGCCACTCAGGGTGAAGTTCTTTTTGTGAAGGACGAATTTTACTGGGGGCGCCGCGGCCCCTCGGTTCACCTGAATTACCAGCTGCCCGAAAATGCAGAAAACATCCGGTATTTTTACAATGAAGTGACTGTGCCTGAAAATAACGATGTGATGGGTTCGTTTTTCATGGCCTGCGGATTTGGCCAGGGATACTTTGGCATGCAGGTAAACTCGCCCACCGAACGCAGAATCCTGTTTTCGGTCTGGAGCCCTTTTCAAACTGATAACCCGGAAGAAATCCCCGAAGAAGACAGAATCGTATTGCTGAAAAAAGGGGAAGACGTTTACACCGGCGAGTTTGGGAATGAAGGCTCAGGCGGACAAAGTTTTCTGCGTTACAACTGGAAAGCCGGAAACACGTACCGGTTTTTGCTGAAAGGTGTACCAACCGGAAACGGGAAAACCGATTTCACCGCCTGGTTTTTTGCCCCTGAAGAAAATGAATGGCGGCTGATTGCCAGCTTCAGAAGGCCAAAAACCGATACGCATTTGACCCGCCTGCACTCCTTCCTCGAAAATTTCATTCCATATACCGGAAACCTGGAACGCAAAGGGCACTACTCAAATCAATGGTTTTACGATGCCAGTAACCAGTGGACTGAAATCACAAAAATGAAATTTACAGCCGATAACACGGCACGAAAGGGGAATCGGCTCGATTATGCCGGCGGTGCCGAAAACAGCTCATTTTTCCTGAAAAACTGCGGCTTCTTCAACGAAACCACACCCATCGATTCTTTTTTTGAACGGGAAAAAAGTAATGAAGCACCTGAAATTGATTTCAGCAAATTGCCATAAGTTGAATGATTGAACCAGGCATTTAGTAAATAAATGGGGTTAAAACCCCTTAATCCTCTGTATTCCAATAATCTGTTCACTAAAGTAAACGGCAATTTATACGTCTATCCACATCCGATTAGGTATTTATTGCCGTCTGCTTTAGCTGACGGTATCAATAGACAACTGAGGAGAAGGGCTTTAGCCGCATTTCAATTTATATCTGTTAAGTGCCTAATTCAATTGAATTATTATCACGTCGGGGTCAATTCTTTAATTCTCTAAAAGTTCTCCATTCACAACAACATCCTTTAAAACAAGGCCTTCAAAGAGCGAGGCATCAAATTTTATTTCCTCTGCTTCAATGTCCAAATTTTCAAAGGTGAAATTTTTCAGCTTGTCATTTTCGGTGATGCCGATATCCGTGAAACTTTTTACCTCCATTGTAATATTTCTGAAAACGATATTTTCAGCCACAGAAGCCGGCGGTGTTTCACGTCCTTTTAAATCGAAAAACTGTGTCCACGGTTTTATATAGATGCAATTCCGTCCGCTCCCCTCAATATTTTCCATGGTGATGTATTCGTATTTCTGCGGGGTGTCAGGGCGCATTTTCAGGTGGATGAGCCGGGCCACATCTTCCACTTCGCAATTTCTCAGCAGAACGTTTCGGTTGTGAATCGACTCACTGCCACAGGTTAGCACCGAATGGCAAAATCCAAACGAATTGTCCTCAATCAGAATGTTGGTATTCGGGCCGTTGTTGGGGTCTTCGTCGGCCCAGGGGCCTTTCCCGCCTTTCAGTGCGATGGCGTCGTCGTTTACTGACATGTAGCAACCTTTGATGAGTATATTGGAGCAAACGTCGAGGTCGATGGCATCGGAGCTGGGAGCCGGTATCGGAGTGCGCGGTGCAAAAATATGCACATCCAGAATTTTGGCGTAATTGCACTGGTACAAATGAGTGGTCCAAAACCCGGAATTGTGTAATCTGACATCCTGAATCTGCACATTGTCGCATCCCCAAATAAATACCAGACGCGGGCGCGAAACTTCCAGGTTGGTGCACTGCGGATTTTCCCTGCGACGCTGCCAGAAGGCTTCCCAGAATTTTTTGCCGTTGCCGTCAATGGTTCCTTTTCCCGTAATCGTAAAATCGGGAACGTTATAGGCATTTACCAAGGCCGGAAAATAGTCCAGGTTTTGTCCTTCCATCCGCGACTCCATGATGGGATAATCAGAAATATCGTCGGAACCTTTTAGCATGCCGCCTTCCTGGACATGTAAATGGGTTCCCGGTTTGAAAAAGAGCGCCCCGCTTTTGAATGTTCCTTCAGGCACCACAATAACCCCGCCGCCGTCAGCAGAAACGTTATCAATCAGTTGTTGAATTGCCTCCGTATTCATGGTGGAATCATTCCCTACAGCGTCATAATCGGCAATGGAATACATCTCCCCCAGTTCTGAAACATCAATTTTCGAAGTGTCGAAGAACCACTCGGGAATTTCTGTTCCGTCGGGGAATGTCTCTTTTGTTTCGCGGTTGCAGGAAAAAAGCAATGATATGGTAAAAATCAGGAGTAATGCTGTTCTCAAATGTAAATTATTTCTCAATTCAGCTTTCATAATCGATTCATTTTAAAGATTTCTTTTGAGAATTTTAATTTCTTCGGGCGCCTCGATTTCCGACTCAATCTCACCGTTTTCCAGTTTAGTGTGTTTCACTTTCACCACACCGTAAGGTGTTGGGAAAGTGCCCGCTGCCCATTGCAGGTCACCCAGGTGAGGTTCAATTTTCAATGTTTTGCAGCCCGGTTCGGCAATGGTAATTCCCAGTACATTTTCGGTAAGCCATGAGGTTGGTCCTGAAGCCCAGCCATGGCAAAAACTGTGGCGGTAACTGGGATAGCAGTAATCGCCAAAATCGCCGTGAATATCGTTCATTCCTTCGGGCGTAAATTCATCCAGCCGCGCCGAATTTTCCATCCATTCGATGTTGAAATCTTCCCAGAACGTAGTGGCGCCCATATCGAGCATGCCTCCCCAGTAGTCGCTGATGATTTGAAGTGCCTGGTCGTGCATCCCGGCCATGGCAAGTGCATCGAGCATGTACAGTCCGTAAAACGTGGAAAAGCGTTTGGCGCCGTCAACTGCAACCACTTCGTTGCTGGCTTTTTCCGGCTTCATAATTCCCGCCCTCGCCATGAGTGCGGCAGCCTGTTTCAAATCGTTGTGCCCTTTGATTTTCCGGTTCAAGTTTCCAATGGCAGAAACACACGTTGCGGCCGATTCCGGTTCATCGAGAACCTCACAGAGTTTTTGAGCATCGTTCAGTGCCCAAACCAACAGCGCCCGATAGCCGGCTTCCACGCCTTCGGTATTGGGTGTAGAGGGCCAGTCGAGAAACCGGAACGGGCTGAGCGTTTCGGTTCCGTCATCTGCTATTTTTGAGTCAATCAAATCGATTAACCCCACAATGTAGTCCCGGTGTTTTTTCAGGTAACCGAGGTCGCCGTTCTGCATGTACCAGTCATGATGAATAATCAGATACCACATGGAATAGGAACTCATGCCGTTCATCCATTGCGGAAGCGGATACTGTTCGCAGGCCAAATCGAGGCTGTTGGGAACCACCTCGTTATACCCGAAAACGGAGTTGATGGTTTTCAGCTCGGGATGAAAATCCCCCAACCACACCAGCCGGTCGCGTTTGATGCCATCCCACAAAAATTCCTGCATATTCAGGTGTGTGGTGTAAGCACCTGTTAACCAAATGGAATCCAGCCGGGGATTGCTGCTTATAAACGAACCGATGTAAGGAATATCGCGGTACCGCAAAATGGCACGTGCCTCTTTTAAATTAATGGTGGTGTTGGGCTGAAGCAAATCGATACGCACGAAACGAAAACCTGTGTTCCCAATTTCAATCAACCCCGAACGGGGAATCTCCATCACGATATCGCGCTTGGCGTGGTCGTCGGTTGAAAAGCCCATGAGCCAGTCGGAGTTGTAGGTGTCGCTGTTGGCTTCCCCCACCGATTCGCCAAAACGGATGCGCACCAGCGATGGCTCCCGCCGCGACGAACCGCCCATAACCAACTGAAGTCCACCATGCAATTCTTTGCCGTAATCCAGTAGTATTGACGAGGTATCCGATTCAGTGGTTTTCATGGAACAAAATTCTGTAATCGGGCTCATATCCGACTGGCTGTTTCCGGGCTGTAATAGCACTTCTGTATTCTTTACCAGTTCTCCCGTATCATCGGATGTCCACATCACTTTCACCGGCGAAATAAACACACGGGTCAGCTCATCTTTTTGGGTTATTTCATCGTATTCCGGTCCGAAAACGGGCGGAAGTTGCTCAAATACGGAAGTTCCTGCAACCGTGTCCTGTACATTTTGGCCGGTTAATAATAAGCACCAGAATATGAAAAAAAGATTTAAAAAACTGATTTTTAAATTATTGCAATTCATCGTTTTTACAAGTTATCTGGTTGCTGTCTTATTTTCCGAAAAATCCATAAATTTTTCCAATGTATTAATATTCGGTTCTTTAGCATTTGCCGACGAAATCCAGCAACTTATATATTTGCCGGGTTGGGCAATTAATAAATGCGCTTCTCCGTCATCAATTTTCTTTTCAAAGTCATCCGGATTAAATAAAATGGCTGCACCTAATTCTACCGATTCTGCCGCCACATCTTCAGGATGAAGCCCCCAGGTAAAAATGCGGTTGTCTTCAACCACTACCTTCTGCCCTTCGTGATAATTAATGCCGGTAACAAACTGCACGTCATCATCCGATAATGCAAAAGCTTCCACCTTAGCCTTTCTGAGGCCGGAATAAACGGTTACCCGTACAAGAATATCAACCGTACCGTTTTTGTAAGAAACATCTTCGGATAGCATCTCCATAAATGAAACTGTACCTTCTTTTACCACCCTGGCCCATCGCTGCGAAACCGGATTCAGGGGCACAACTTCCTTGCCGTCCCACAAGCGGATACCTCCCAGTCCGACAGTGGTGCCGGCCTTGTAATAATCAGCCCCCCAGCCATTGGCTTGTTGTTCGGGTGTGGGGTACCACTTTGCTTTTTGCAATTCCAGACCGGGCTTCGTCTTAGAATAGACATCAACTGCCGCTTTCTTGTCGAAATAAATTCTTAATCCCAGCCATTCGTTTTCAATGGCCGGTCCGTGATGACCGAGCGCGTTAAACAAATCGCCCGATTCCGATGAAACTTCATCCAAATACGTGGTACTGTCACTCCTTAAAAATAAACTCACATCTGTTTTATTCTGAGCCGCCAAAACCTGGCCCAGAAAAATACATGCTATTAAAATTGTTGCTTTCATTTGATTTAGTATTGGATTTTTTGATTTGTTATGATCTATTTTTCATCGATACTGAAAATGGGTGAGTTGGTTTTTACTTCTTCGGGATAGAACATCACAGCGCTGTCGTTCATTTTTGGGTGCGAATTTTTAAGCAGGCTAATCACCTCGGCTCCCGCCAGCAAAACCGGTCCGTATCCATGAGCGGCATAAGGATTTACAGGGCGGTGGTAATAAAAAGCAGGATCGAAAGCCATTCCTGTTCCCACGCAGGTTCCGGTTACCTGGCCTCTTTCGTTCACTTTGGTGGAAACCGCATTCCATGCCAGCAGAACCATTGCTGAATAGGCCTGTTTGTCGATGTATCCACGATTGATGGCACGGGCAATTGAATAAGTATAAATGGCTGTGGCTGAAGTTTCCAGATAACTGTCGGACCGGTCGAGCAACTGGTGCCAGAAACCGGTTCCGCTCTGGCAGGCAGCCAGTCCGGCTACATGTGCCTGAAGCTGACTTAGGACTTTGTCATAATCGGGATGAGACTCAGGAAGCACTTCCAGCAGTTCCACCAACGTCATTACCGCCCAGCCATTGGCACGGCCCCAGTAAAATTCCGGGTGAGTTTCCATGCCCTGCACCCAGCTGTGCATGTACAATCCCTTTTCATTGTTGAACATGCGTTGTGAAAACTGAAGTACCTGTTTCACCGCATCGTCATAATACTTCATTTCGCCGGTGAATTTTCCCATTTGGGCAAGGGCAGGAACACTCATAAACAGGTCGTCGAGCCACAACGTATTGCGGTGAGGCCGGTTGCGGGCCAGTGTTCCGTCTTCCAAACGAAATTGCTTGGTATGGATGTATTCGATAAAGTTTTCAATCATCGGGCTCAGGTTGCCTTCCTGTGTTAAGTGCTCAGCTTTAATCATTGCCGCACACATTGCTCCGGCATCATCCAGTACATGAGGGTACAAAATTGAACGCACCGGCGAGTGACCAGCATTCGCTTCCGGATTATTTCGGTACCAGGAAGTAAGGTCGGCCAGCAGTTTCAACCGTTTTACTGTGTATTCAGTATAGCGCTGGTCGCCTGTAACTTCACCAGCCAGCAACATGCCGGCATAGGTTACTCCCCATTCATAACTGACAATCCGAAAATCGCCCTGTTTGAAAACGGCATCGGGTGTAAGCTTGCTGAAATCTTTTATTTCGTTACCGGTTTTGCGATTAACCAGCGTGGCCGGAGTGACTTCATTCAGGTAATTGTAAACCCGGTCAAGTACTTCTTTAATCTCCTTAATTTCCGGAATGCCATACGGAACGGTGTATTCCGGTTTCATCAGGTGCAATGGTGTGGTTACGTCGGTGGCGGTTTTTTCCTGAGCCTGAACACCCAGGCACCACAGGCCGATTGTAATGACAATCGTTTTCTTCAAGTAATTCTTTAACGTGAATAATTTCATTATCATTCATTTAGGTTATTAATTCAGGATTGTAGTGCGAAAATAAAATACATAAACGGGATTTGGTAAATTTTTGAAATCGTTTCATTTCGGTTCATGTGCAAGAATTTGTTTGTCTTTCAGCAAACGGCTTTTCAGCCTGTTGTAATCCAGTGAATGCACATCGTTTCCGCTTTCAATGGCCAATGCTGCGGCGGTTGCTGCCGACTGCCCCAAAATCATAAACACCGGTTCCATACGAATAGAGCCAAAAGCAATGTGTGTGGCACTCACACAAATTGGAACCAGCAGGTTACTGCATTCCTCCATTTTCGGTATAATCGAACGGTAAGAGATGGGATAAGGCGGAAATCCGTGCGCTTCCACATTCCCTTCGTTTTGCACAAAACCGTTGGCATCCACGTAGCGCTGAACGTGGTGCGAATCCATTCCGTAAGCGGCCATTCCCACCGGGTCTTCAGCCACATCAAAACCCTCGCAGTTTTTCTGCTTCATCACATAATCGCTTTTCATGCGCCTTGCTTCACGGATGTACAGTTGCTGCTGCCATCCGTCTTCCCGTTGGTATTCATCTTTGCAGGTTCCCCATTTCGAAACCACATCCCTTACTTTTTGGGGAATGCGCGGATGGTAAGCCAGCGTCCACATCAATCCTTGTTGATAATTGCGGTGCCTTTCAATAATTTTTTCGCGCTCATCGTAACTGGCTTCCGGGTAATCGTAATTCTGCCCGATAAAATCGGTGGAGAAACCTTTCTGGTTATTGGTATCGGTTTTCCGGTTGGGCATAGCTGAATTGATCCACGGGACAAGCGGGTCGCCATACGAATACATTTCTTCGATGGGGCCTTTAGCAGCTTCATAATTCCGGAACAGGAGTTCGTAATCTATTTCATTGTAATTATCGGGTTTTTTAAATGGAATGCGGTTTTCAGGATGGTCGGTCAGTGTCATCCGGAAACAATAAGCCTGGATGCCTTTGTCGCCCGAACCGTCGATTCCGGGACCACCATCAACAATAAATGGCAGCAAACCGCTGGATGGATCACCTTTCCTGATATAAGGATCGACGCCGTCGATAAAATTGTGGTTATGGGCATTTAGTGAGACGGTTCTTCGCAGTGTCATCCCGATATCGTTGGCCTGAACGCCGTTCAGCGTTTCTCCGTACTCTTTGTTCGATTCGCGACCTACGGAATAACTTACTCCCGCCGCAGCCATCAAATCGCCTTCGTAGGTGGCATCGATGAACATTTTTCCGCGGTATTTCTCGCCGCTTTCCATTTCAATTTCAACAATTTTTTGCTTCTCTTTTTTTACGCCGTTTTCCCGGTTTATCCGTTGGTTGTAAATTACATCAATTTTTTCGGGAGCCATTATTTCTTCATACACTTTTAGCGCTGCCGACGGCTCAAATGTCCACATGGCATCTTCGCCCTCTGCAGTGCGGGTTTGACCACCATCCATGTATTCTGAACTCTTCTGCCATTTCCAGTTTTCGGGTTGTTCGTAATATCGTTTAATATTCTGGTAAAATTCGCGGGAAATTCCGCCAATGACCTGCTTGTTGCCAATATCGGTTTGCCCCAAACCACCCGTGGTTAATCCGCCTATTCGCGACGACGGTTCAATCAGTACAACTGATTTGCCCATTCGCGAACTCTGAATGGCAGCAGTAACACCGGCTGAAGTGCCGCCGTAAATGACAATGTCGTAGTCACTATTTTGACTTTTGGCATCCAATTGAATGGCTGATGAAAAGATGAGTGTTAAAATGATGACCAGAAAATTTTTTATTAAAACCATAGTATTTATTTAAGTGTTATGAATTGATTTTATTTTCCTTTCATTTCTGAAATAAACAATAAAAAGAATGAGTGAAAGTATAGTAATTCCTATCCCCACTGAGTAGGAAATTTCTTTCGAAACATGAAATCCTTCAGGTGCTAAAAACAGGTATGTTGAAATTACCGCGGTCATAAACAGTGCAGGAATTAGGGTAATCCAGAAGTTTTTTTTGTATTTGACCAGGTAAACAGTGATGGTCCAGAGCACAACGGTTGCCAGCGTTTGGTTCGACCAGGCAAAGTAACGCCAGATAACATCGAAATTGATTTGCGTGAGAAAAAACCCAATGGCAAACAAAGGAATACTAATAACCAGCCTGTTCCTTATTGGGCCCTGCCTGAGATTCAGGAAGTCAGAGACAATAAGCCGGGCACTTCGGAAAGCAGTATCGCCGGAAGTGATGGGAGCTGCCACCACTCCCAGGATGGCCAGGAAAGCTCCAAATGTTCCTAAAAGTCCGTTGGCTGTTTCGTTTACCACCCATGCAGCATTTCCCTGGTGTTCAACCATAATTTCGTTCAATTCGCGTATTCCGCCAAAGAAACTCATGCTGATAGTGGCCCAAATCATGGCAACCACCGCTTCGGTAATCATAGCACCATAAAATACACGGCGTCCCAGTTTTTCGTTTTTTATGCAGCGTGCCATCAGCGGCGACTGCGTGGCATGAAACCCGGAAATGGCCCCACAGGCAATGGTAATAAACAACATGGGGAAAATTGGGAAATCACCAGCCTGATTGTGAAAGTTTTTAAAATTATCTGCTGAAAGTTCGGGAATGTGGTACCCCTGTGCAAATAAAGCGATAATTAAGCTTACGGCCATAAACAGCAAGGCAAATCCGAAAACGGGATAAATTCGGCCAATAACTTTATTAATAGGGAGAAGTGTGGAAAGTATATAATAACCAAAAACCACCCAAACCCAAAAAGTCATGGTTGCATAATCGGGAGTCAGGCCGGCCAGAATCTTTGCCGGACCTAAAATAAATACAGCACCTACAATAACCATTAAAAATACGGTGAAAGCCCGCATAATCTGCTTAGTCGTTAACCCCAGGTATATCCCGACTATTTCAGTGATGCTCAGTCCTTTGTGTTTAATGGAAAGCATTCCGGAAAAATAATCATGAACAGCCCCAGCGAACACCGACCCCAGGATAATCCAGAGATAGGCTACCGGCCCCCACATGGCACCGGCAACAGCACCGAAAATAGGCCCCAGTCCGGCAATGTTCAGAAACTGAATCAGAAATACCCTCCACCAGGGCATGGGAATGTAGTCCACACCATCGGTCATGGTAACCGCCGGTGTTGCCCGGCTTCCATCGGCACCAAACACCCGCTCGATGTATTTGGAATAGAATAAATATCCGGCAATTAATACTACAAAGGAAATAAGAAGCGTAACCATAATTTATCGAATCTACTCATTTTTCGGTCCCAAAGTCCTGCCCTGGTTATAATTCTGCACATCTTCAACATCGTATTTGCCTGCCCCTTTTTTCATCAGGGCTTTCAATTCATCCAAATGATTTTGGTACACCCCGCGCGGGTTGGTTTGGTGTTTTGCAGCAACTGATGCCGCCATTCCCACAACCTCGCCCATCATACCGGTGGTGCGCATTACCCGAACAGTTCCCAACGCCACATGGGTAACGCTGATGTTACGGCCTGCCATGAACAAATTGCCGACATTCCGGGAGTAAAAACAGCGGTAAGGTATCGGGTACGGATGAATTGTTTTATGAACGGCAATGGATTTGAATTCTTTGCCGGGAAAATGTTTTGTATTTTCCGGGTCAGGGTAATGCAGGTCGATGGTCCAGGTAGTTGGCGCCGAAGCATCCGGGTAAATCACATAATCAACAAGGTCATTTTCTGTAAGTATATGGTCCCCCAGCAACCGGCGCGATTCACGTTTTCCGGCAATGTAGGCTACCCATTCCAGCTTTCGGTTTTTATACTCATCTTTTACCGAACTGAAATTTTTCAGGTACGACCAGTTGGAATAAACCACCAGCAGACCATAATCGCGGATACGTTCAAATTCTGTTATCTGGTCGAAATTCATTCCTGTCTCCCAGGTCCATTCGCCCATGGTTACTTTTTCTGCATTTTCTTCGTTAAAATCCACGCCATATTCAAAAACAGGAAAATCAAGCGGCTTGTTATCTTCCAAAGAGTACCACTGAACCGATGCACCCATTGTCATATCGTCAGACTGCTTAGGCGCAGTGGGTTCGTTAAATTCATCGCGGCTTTCACGGCCCATGGCATAATCGGCCCCGGCCAGATATCCAATCGTTCCGTCGCCGGTGCAATCGGCAAAAAGCGGTGCCGAAAAAGCCAGTTCTTTCGAAGTTTCGATGTGTTTTGCATAAACTTCCGAAATCTGCGAACCATCCATTTTGACATCAAAAGCCCGGAAGCTGGTAAACAATGAAATATTGTCTTCGGCAAGTACCATCTCCATTTTCTTTTCATCCTCGTAATATTCTGCTGGTTGGGCATTTCCGCCTCGTGTTGGGCCAATTTCCTTTACCACATCGCCCAGGGCAGGGAAAGGATCTACCTTGATTCTGCCACCCAGATGCACACGCACTTCGGAGCTGTTATTGCCACCCAAAACAGGCCGGTCCTGAATTAATGCCACTTTCAATCCAAGCCTTGCTGCCGAAATGGAAGCAGCCGTTCCGGCCACTCCTCCGCCAATTACCACCAGGTCGAATTCACCGGCATCTTCAGGTTTACCCGGTATGCCCGGCTGGTTTTTTCTGAATTCTCCCAAAGCTGCCAATTCATTTGGAGGCGGCGTGTTTCCTTTTGTGAAATAAATGGCATCCACCCGGCCGTTAAATCCAGTCAGATCATGCAAAGCAAGGGTTGTATTTTTGTTTTCAACAGTCACCTTGCCGGCATCCTGCCAAAACCACTCCGAGCCGGCGGCCCCTAAAACCGGGCGCATTTCTTCTCCGTTTACCACAAGTCTAAACTTTCCCGGACCTTCGCCATCGTACCACGGAGAGGTCCAGTTAAAAGTGCGTACAAAAACAGTATATTCTCCGGTTGACGGGAACTCTGCTGTTGTTACGGCATCGGCAACCGGCACGCCCATTCCGTGCGCCATTAAATAGGAGGAGCCCATCAAATCCATAAACTGCTGATCGACTACCCAGCCGCCCTTGATTTCAAAGTTTTCGGCTTCCAGAAAAACAGAATGTTTTGATTGTGAAAAACTTGTCAGGGCAATGGTAAACACCGTAATAAAAGTGATTATTGTTTTCATCGTAATGATTTTAAAGCAAACCTGACAGTGTCTGCAGGTCCTGTCAGCGTTTATTGAAATTGGATTCCAAAATAACATTAATTATACTTCAACCATGCAGTGGCCAAGCAATTTTTATCAGCAACACACCTTATCCACCGGGCCTGAAAGCTTTCCGGAAACAGGTAGGTAAGTTTCACGCCGGGTTCAACAGTAAGTTCTTTATAAAGCATCCACGGGCCGTGCCCAATGGTTTCCACTTCAATTTTGAAGGTAACCGGTTCGCTGGCATCATGAAATATTTCAATACTTCGCTTATCATAAAACCCGATTAAATAAGGATCAGATGGTTCACCAGCTTTCACATTTGTATCTTTCCAGGGGCCGCCCTGCCCAACCGGTTTTCCCATTTCCCACAAATCGTCGATGACACCAACCCAAACAGCAGCCTTCCCATCTTCAGAACGGATGATATGTTCACCGGCCTTTGCTTCCGGATCGACTCCTGTCATTACCAGCATTCCGCGATACGAAGCATAATCGTGAATGCGAAAATTGTGTGATGCAACCGGACGGATTTTGGCAAAACCGTCGGCATTTTCAGCAGGAAGTTCATAAAATGTTCCGCTGGCGCTGAACAAATCCCTTTCCGTTGCTACTTCGCGGGCAATACGCAATTGAGCAGCATTTGTCAGTTCCCTGAATTTATCGTTTCCGAGCGGCAATCTCCAGCGGCGGTTTTTATCGTCGACAATTAAAACCGAAGATTCCTGTATCTCAATTACATTTTCAGGAACGGCAAATTTTTCGCGGATAAAGTTTTCGGTTTCCGTATCTTGCTTTTTCACCAGGTTCAGTTTTTCATCCAGTTCGTAATAACCGTCGGAAATTTCCTTATTGTTTTCAAACTGAACTGCAGCCACTCCCAGTGCCCGCCGGTTGTCACCCAAACCGTAAAGCAACCCGCCCCTGGCATCTGATTCTTCAACCGTGGCTATTCCGTCGAAAATTGGAGCAGAAGCAGAAGGGCGTTCATCTTCATCCGAATAATTAAACTGAACTGTTGCGATTGTTGGCGCGGAAGCTTTTGCACGAATCCACTCTCCGGTTTCACTTTCATTAAATTCAATGAATTGGGTTGAGCCTGCTCCCACCTGAACCGTTTGTAATTCAGTCCAGTTTTGATTTCCGTTTTTATCTACCTCAAAAACGAAATCAACTGTCTGATTTCCGGCATTATGAACCCAGGCACAGCGATTTGGCCAGCCCGAAAAAAGCATTGGCTCTGAAATTTCACCTGCCTGAACTTCTTCACTTAACCAAACCGCACTACTGGCAGTGTTGGGCCCCAGTTGATCCGGTTTGTCAAAATCGGTAAACCACAGGTTGGAGTTTGACTGCCCCGGTCCTTCAATGCCGCCTTTTTGTTTTCTTTTGTTGAGAAATTCTTTTTGTGCCGAATCGTCGCATCCGAATACCAGGCGGTGGTTCCAGCGGGTAAAATCGCCAATAACTTTCAGGTAAGCCGACCGCGGACGAACCCCGGCAGAGTTTTCAGCGGTAAACGTTTCAGGAAATTGCCAGAACATACCGTGCATGGTCATCAGGTAATCGGGGTTTGATTCGGTTCCCACATCCCGAATCCTGGGCCATTCGGTATTCCAGCCGTGCGCACCGTCGTAGCTGTGACTTGCCTTTGGAAGCCGGTAGAAATCCCAGCCGGTTACAGGATTGCGAACTCCCAGAATAATGGATTTATGATCCCAGCCGGTAGCCCAAATTGGATCGGTCTCCGGGCTCTCATTTCCGTAAATTCCACCCGGTCCGGTCACTTCCACAAACTGGTTGCGGCGGGCAATGGTCCATTCATTTCCATCCCACTCCGCCAGAGCGCCCGATTTTATATCGAATTTGCGAAGAGCTTCCTGACCGGTTTCACCATTGTTGGAATAGACCAAAACTCCCTGGCCGGAGTAGAGACCTTTTCCATGTGCTCCGGGCAGGAGTTCCGCTTCCTGTGCCATATCGCCCTCTTTTTGAGTTACATTTCCATCGATAAACAGCGTATCTACATCCAAATCATCCACAGCGACCTCATAAAAACCCTCTTCCATCGTTCCGTAATAAATTTTTTCAGCAGGATTAAAAAGGTGCCGTGCATTTCCGGTGTGGCGGCCCGGCATTTCGGAATACGGAATGGCACGGACATTCCGGTTGGCATCAATGCCATAGGGCCCGATAAAAAGCTGGTTGCTTTCCTTGTGAATCATCCGGTTGGCTGGTGTCCCGCCAATGCTTTCATCCCGGATGATTTGCTCAAGATCCGGAGTAATTTCATACAATTTGTCATCCGAACCTTTTGGAAAATGCGGCGAATAGGTAATCGCCCACAACCGACCGGCCCACGGAACTATTGCGCCGGTTCCGCACTCTCCCTGACTGTTGTACATGGCCAGGTGCGGGTAAATACCGCTTACCTCGCGAGGCTGATTATCGGTTTCATTAAAGGAGCTGCACGAAAGAAAAAGTGTAAAAATTGCCAGCGTAAAAATTTTTGAATTCATTACGTTTCTGTTGTATTTTGAATAAACCCTAAAAGTAATGATTTTCTTTCATGGCCCGATGCTCCGGGTTGGGGAATAGGGATTGACCATTATTTTAAATTGTTTATCTTTATGGTTAGAATTTAATTTCAGAAATTATGACAGGCAAATTCAATATCAATCGCAGAAAATTTATTGTAACAGGTGCAACCTTAAGTCTGGGCATTCCGTTACTGGGAAAAGCCAGTGAAACAAACACACCAGCTCCAAATCTGCAACCGGATATACAACCGGAATGGCGCAACAAGCAGGCTGGCATGGCCTACCGCCGGCTGGGAAATACCGGTTTGATGATTTCTGAAGTTGTCAATGGCGGCGACCCTGTGAGGTTAAATAACCTGCGCACCACCGAAATTGCCATGGAGCGCGGACTGAACTACCTGGATATGGCGCCAGCTTACGGTCGTGGCGAATGTGAAGAAAGTTACAGTAAGATCATCGACAACAGTGCCAAACGTGAAAAGGTGTTCATGACCACCAAGGTAAGTGGATATACCTCTGTAAGAGATAGATTGTACCGGGAAATTTATGACAGCCTGCCGGCAAGCAAGCAGGAACATTATCAAAAGAAAGCCGGGGAA
>JBNJGR010000027.1:0-20274 GCA_051747885.1 Bacteroidota bacterium
ACCGTGGGCCACGTGGGTTACGAAAATGTGGCGGAAGACCGCGAATGGGTCACCCGTGTTTTTACCAGCGAAAAGGTGAAACAAACCATTCAGAAAAAAAGCATAAAACTCATTTGTTATAAAGATTTAAAATAGTTGAAAATGAAATTTTTACAATATCTTGGAGTGGTGGTCTTGCTGTTTGGCGTTTTCAACCTGAATGCGCAGAACCCCAACCGGTTTAATAACGAAATTGAAAAACTCATTCAGAAAGAATATCAATTTGAGCCCGGCAAAAAACTCACGCTTTTCGCCGGGAGTTCCAGCGTGAGAATGTGGAAAGATGTGGCGGATTATTTCCCTGAATACAATGTGATTAACAATGGTTTTGGAGGTTCGCATTTCAGCGATCTGATTTATTTTTACGAAGAATTGATTCCCCAATATAATCCCGATTACCTGTTTATTTATGAAGGCGACAACGACATTGCCGACGACGAAAAGCCCCGGAAAATTTTAAAGGAAGCCAAATTGCTGGTTGGGATGATTCAGGAAGATTTACCCCAGACAAAAGTGGTTTTGATTTCGGCCAAACCAAGTGTGGCACGTTGGGAGTACAGCAAAAAATACAACAGGCTGAACAGGAAACTAAAAAGATTGTGCAAAAAGACCGACAACCTGGAATTTGCCGATGTGTGGAGCGCCATGCTCGATGAAAACGGCCAGGTTTTTACCGATGTCTTTTTGGATGACAACCTCCACATGAACAAAAAAGGCTACGATATTTGGGGAGAAGTGATTGGCGGGGTTTTAAAATGAGGCAATTTCTCTGTTCATGGATTGATTCACAACCATAAAAATTTGCAGGATGGCAGAACCTTTGGCAGCGTATTTTAAAAAAGGAGTAATTGAAGCCGGTTGCGACGAGGCTGGTCGCGGTTGCCTGGCCGGGCCGGTGGTGGCAGCAGCGGTTATCCTGCCTGAAAGTTTTGAGCATCCGTTTCTGAACGATTCCAAACAACTTTCTGAAAAACAACGAAATGAACTGCGGCCAATCATTGAAAAAGAAGCACTGGCCTGGGCAGTTGAAATGGTCGCCAACGAAGAAATTGACAAAGTAAATATTTTAAATGCCTCTTTTCTGGCCATGAACCGGGCCATTCAAAAACTGAAAATAAAACCGCAGCATTTACTCATCGACGGGAATCGTTTTCGGCCTCAGACCAATATTCCGTTCACTTGTATGATAAAAGGCGATGGGCGATTTCTTTCCATTGCCGCCGCTTCGGTGCTGGCCAAAACCTGGCGCGACGAGTACATGGAAAAAATACATGCCGAGTTTGAATGTTACGGCTGGGACCGGAATAAAGGATACGCCACCAAATTTCATCGCGAGGCCATTGCAATTAATGGAATAAGTAAATATCACCGGCTTTCGTTTCGGTTAAAAGATGAACAGTTGGCGTTGGATTTTTGAAGCTTATCATGTGACGGACATCCGGAATAGATGCGACTCCTATAGCCGTATTTTAATTCAGTTTTTCTGAAAATGGATTGCCAACCCCGAATTGCCAGCTAGCTCAAATTTGAGCTCAGTTTCAGAATAAACTTCTCTATTTTCAATTCCCACGTTTGTTGATGAGGGCGAATTTTCATCGTGTGTGTAAATTGTTGCTTCATAACTTTCGGCGGAATCTAAAAAGGAAAGATCCAATTCGAGCGTTTTGGATTCTTCTCCTGTGAGCGATCCCAGAAACCATTTATCTCCAGAACGGCGGATGATGGTGGCATATTCCCCTGGTTTGCCTTCCAGCACTTTTGTTTCGTCCCAAACCGTGGGCATTTGGTTGAAAAATTCCAGTTCCGGATCATCCTGAATATATCCGTCGGAACCCGGCACACCGCCCAGGTTGGTTGATGGCGAAGGCGGCCTGTCGTACCAATACAAAAACTGCAACGGGCTGTACATCATCACCGCTTTTGCCAGCTGCGAAACGTGTCCACCCATTTCTTCCGTCACACGCGGGGCGTAGTAGCAGATAGTATTATCGCCTGCACCCGCCAGCATACGTGTGAATAGTGTAATCAACGTGTGCTCATTTGAAGGACTTTCCTCGTCACCACGAATTCCTTCCTGTGTCATTAAATTGGGATAGGTTCGCGAAAATCCGGTGGGTCGGTATTCGTCATGAATATCAACCATCAAATGGTTGTCGGCTGCTTTTTTCACGGCTTCGTGCAACCAGGTTG
Organism: Bacteroidota bacterium; assembly: GCA_051747885.1. Lineage (GTDB taxonomy): Bacteria > Bacteroidota > Bacteroidia > Bacteroidales > Prolixibacteraceae > Tangfeifania. The sequence continues at coordinate 2,230 of JBNJGR010000027.1, forward strand.
TCCATTCCTGGTCCCCCACCCGCACAAAACCGTATTTCATCCCTTTAATTCCCCACGTTTTGTAAAGCGGCAGAATTTCGTCAATCTGTTTTTCCAGCGCGCGCCGATTCACATAAACAATTATCCCGATTCCTTGACTTTCGGCATATTCAATTACCCGGTGCATATCGAGTGGGCCTGGCGAACGGGCAGGGTCAACGGTAACCGTGGTTGCATCCGATTTTTCATCGCCTTCAGGACCGTACCATCCGGCATCAAACTCCACATATTGCAGTCCGTTTTCAGCTGCAAAATCAACACAAGCCATGCCTCCCTCCGTGGTGAGCGTGACTTCGCGAATCACTTTTCCCGGTATTATCCACGAAACATCCTCAATGGCACACGGATCGTTCAGGTTCAGCAGGAAATAGTTGTTTGCGAGCAGTTCTCCGGGCGAATTTCCAATCATGATGGTGCGCCACGGAGTAGTGTAAGGGAGTTCAACAGTTGGTTTGTTGTGAAGGGCAGCCACCAGCGAATTATCTTTTTCCCCTGCCTGCAGTTTCATCCGCGAAAAATCAATCAGTTTTGCTTCGCCAATGGCCAGGAAATTATCACCTGCTTCAATCACGAGCGGACGTTCAGCAGGTTCTGATATTTCGTTCACCGGAATTTTGCGGTATTCTGCCTGAGCACGGTTGGCCACCCAACTTTTATAATTTGTCGGGAAGTTAAATTCGGTCAGTTCTTTTTCAATTGTAAGTGAATTATCTCCATCATTTGGCAGAAAAGTATAATTGAAAGCAACGCCTTCATTGTAAACACGGAAAGTCATTTTGAATTTCCGGCCCGGAAAAGTTGTTTCCCGTAGCTGAACTTTTAATTGATTGTAATGATTCCTGATTTCAGCCTGTTCGCCGTAAACAGGTTTCCAGGTGGTATCCACCGAAGTTTGCTCGCTTGATACGATCTCAAGATTTCTTCCAAAGAAATCATTTTTTGAAAATTGAAACCCCAATTGTGATTCCCGGATTACATTGTTTTTGTTGTAATTAATCGAGTAAAATAGTTGGGAAGAATCGTTTACTTCAAAATGTAGCTGAATTTTTCCATCGGGACTTTGAAGAGTTGCTGATTGATTTTGTGCACAGGAAAACAGGAACAAAGCAAGGATTAAAAAGGTCAGGTTCTTCATTTTTCAATTGAATTTTGACTTTAAAAATATAAAAAGAACGGGAGAAGTTATTGATTGTATTTTCTTTTCATTATTTTCAATTATTGAGTCTGAACTTTTCGGGTTCGATTGCAAGTATTAAAACATGAAGAAACTGGTTGTTATACTGCTTTTTTTGTTTCCGTCCGTACTTTCCGGGCAAAATGATACGGTTTTGTTCATTGGTGTAAACGGAAAAATCGGGCAGAAAAGCAATCGGGTAATCAAAAAAGAAATTGAATACCACTCTGATAAAAGAGTGAGAGTGCACACCAGCAGATGGGAAGATGGTGATTGGATGCAGGCATTTACTGAAAAAATTAAAATTGAAAAACCTTCAGTTTATTTTGTTACTGTCAGAGGAAAAACCTTTTCGAGAGAAAAACTAACCCGAAGATTCTCGCCACAAAACGATTCACTTTTCAAATTTACCGACTGGCAAGATGGCCAAATTAAACGCGAAGGATTTACGCTTTCAAAATTACCGTTGATATTACATGGTGCGATTACCGAGTTTTATCCGAACGGAAATAAAAAATCAGTTTCGGAATATGTTGAAAACGAACTGGTTTCGAACAGAAACTGGAAGGAGAACGGAGAAGTTTATATCAACAATATTTTTTATTCGGTGGATACTGAACCGCGTTTTTCATTGGGAATGCCCTATTTGCACGATCACATTTTGAAAACGTTTACCGAATCGGAAGTAGATATTTCGGATGTTGAAGGCCGAATTTTGGTTGGTTTTGTTGTTATGGAAAATGGCAAAATTGATGGCATTCGCATTGAAGAGGGCATGACTCAGGAGCTGAATAATCTTGCCCTGAAGGCATTTCACACCCTCCCCGACAAATGGGTGCCGGCGCAACTCAGCGGACAGCCCGTTCGTTACTACCAGCTTTTCCCCATTAATTTTATTTACCGGTATTTCGATTTCGACTACCTTGAACTGAAAGGCAGCATGTTATACTGGGAAATCAACTGAGATTATTTTAAAAAACTCGACTTTCTTTACTGCTGTTTTTTATCCAGAATTTCTTCAATTTGGTCCATCACACCGTTCATCGCTTCAATTGCCTTGTCGAAAGGCTCTGAAGAAGTCATGTCAACGCCTGCATTTTTTAGTAATTCAATGGAATAATCGGAACCACCGGCCGACAGGAATTCCATGTATTTTTTCAGTGCTTCCTGATCGCCGCTTAAAACTTTTTCGGCCAGCGAAATGGAAGCCGTAAAAGAAGTGCTGTACTGATACACGTAAAAATTATAGTAGAAATGCGGAATAAACGCCCATTCCATTTTAATGTAATCATCAATAAAACACACCTCGCTGTCGTGTCCGTAGTAGCGTTTTACAATGTCATCGTAAAGCGTTGAAAACGATTGTCCTGTAAGCGGTTTCCCGGCTTCTGCCTCCTCGTGGATTTTCAGTTCAAATTCGGCAAATTGTGTTTGCCTGAAAAGCGTTCCCTTAAAACCATCGAGCCAGTTCATCAGCAGCGAAAGCTTCACGTCGTCGTCATCAATTTTTTTGAGCATGTAATCAAACAGCAGCACTTCATTAAAAGTGGAGGCCACTTCAGCAACAAAAATAGAGTAATCGGCCAGCGGGTAGGGCTGTGTTTTATTTGAAAAGAAGCTTTGCATGGTGTGTCCCAACTCGTGGGCAAGTGTGCTCACGTCGCTGTATAAATCGTTGTAATTTAGAAGAATGTAGGGATGTCCGTCGTAATCGGAGCCATTGGAGTAAGCGCCCGAGGTTTTTCCTTCCGACGGATACACGTCAATCCAGCGTTCGTTAAATGCTTTTTCTACTGTTGAAACATATTCTTCGCCCAGTGGTTCCATCGCTTCCAGAATAATTTGTTTTGCTTCATCATATTCGTATTTCAAATCGAGGTCTTTTACAGCAGGAGCGTACAAATCGTAGTATCGCAACGTATCCACCTCCATCATTCTTTTTTTAATGTTCAGGTAGCGATGAAATGCCGGAAGGTTTTTATTCACATTGTCAATTAATGAATGGTACACCTCAACCGGAATATTGTTGGGATAAAGCGAAGCTTCGAGCGACGATTCGTAGCTGCGTGCCCGCGCATTAAAAATGTGGGTTTTTACATTTCCGTAGAGCATTTCTCCGTAGGTGCCACTGAATTCACCAAAATTATTCCAGTACGTTTCAAATACTTTCCGGCGGTCGTTGCGGTTGGGGTGCGCCCTGTAGCGACTGTAAGCCGCTGTTCCAATCTGTATTTCTTCTCCGTTGGATAACGTTACCGAGGGCCTGGGCATTTCGGCATTCGAAAAAGTGTTAAAAACCGCATTGGGCACACCGGTCACCATGCCAGATAATGCCATGATACGCTCTTCGGGTTCACTGAGCGTGTGTTTTTTGGTGCGGAACATATTTTCCAACCCCATCCGGTAAATTTCCAGCTGGGGTTCTTTCTCAATAAAACCTTCAATTTTTTCCCAACTGCCAGTTAAAATTTCGGGCTGAAAGAATGCGGAACGTGCACCAAATTCAGAAAAAATCTGCTGCACTTCCTGTTTCATTCCGTTGTATTTCATTTCGCGGGTGTCAATATCCGATTTCATCGACACGTAGGTGTATATTTTGCTGGCCTGTTTGCTCAGTTCTGTATTGAACTGCAGGGCCTTCAGTAAATTTTCCGGCGATTCGGTCAGGGTTCCCCTGTACTGGTCAATTTCATTTATTTTCTGCTTGAAACTTTCAAGGGCTTCGCGCCAGGCAGCATCCGATTCATACATGTCGGAAAAGTTCCATTTGTATTTTTCGGCTATTTCTTCACGCGATTGCTGTGCAAATCCGGCAGAGCAGATTAAAACTGCAAAAATGATGAGCAGGATGGTTTTTGATGAGAATGTAAAATGTTTCATGTTCGAAATATTTAATATGTTTTATTTCTTAAAATATAGTTTTGAAAGAAAGCTGCAATTTAAAGCGAAATGGAATTTTATTCTATGATAAAATCCACTTTTTTAGCCTGTTTAATTCATACGTTTAGTTTGATACAGATGCAAGGCGTCGGAACCTGCAGACATAGTTTTCTATTTCAAAGGTTTCGCAACGCAGCAGATGCATTAAAATAAACGCACTTGTGAAAAATATTTTTTTTGTATTAGTATTATAAACGGTTTGAGATTATTACTTTACCTATGCAAAAATATTTTTCATGAATTAAACAGGTTAGGTATTTCATGAAGTTTGATAACCAGTGTCTTCCAACAGGCCCGGCTTCATGGAAGCTTCCACGGCCAGCTGGTCGCAGCGTTCGTTGAGCGGATCGTTGGCATGGCCTTTCACCCACACAAATTTTACGTGGTGTTTTTTGTACACTTCCAGAAAACGCATCCAGAGATCGGGGTTTTTTTTGCCTTTGAATCGCTTTCTTACCCAGTTGAACACCCAGCCTTTTTCCACGGCGTCGGCCACGTATTTGGAGTCGGTGTAAATAGTGACTTCACTGCCCGGAATTTTGAGTGTTTCGAGGGCCACAATCACCGCCAGCAGCTCCATCCGGTTGTTGGTGGTGTTGCGGTAACCCTGCGAAAGTTCTTTCCGGTGTTGTCCCGAAATCAGCACAATTCCGTAACCACCCGGTCCGGGATTTCCGCGGGCAGCGCCGTCGGTGTAAATCGTTATTTTGGGTTTTGCCATTTTAATTTTCGTGCGTAAACCGTACAAAGTAGTGAGTAAATTCAGTAATAAGCAAATGAAGAATAAAAAATCCCGCCGGTAAGCAGCAGGATTTTTGAATATTTTGATGTCATTCGCAATCTGAGGTACGAAGATGAGAAATCTGCTTCAAACTCAGAGATTTCTCACCCGGAATACCGGGATTGCCAATGACAGCATGGTCAACCTATTCCACAATCAACATCTCGTCAATTAAATGTGTGGCGCCGGCATATTTGTCGATTACCCACAGCACAAATCGGATGTCCACGTTAATGCAGCGTTGCAGTTCGGGTTCGAAGGCAATGTCGCCACTCATGGCTTCCCAGTTGCCGTCGAAAGCAATGCCGATGAGTTCTCCGTTTCCGTTTATAACAGGGCTTCCGGAGTTGCCGCCGGTAATGTCGTTGTTGGTAATGAAACAGGCAACCAGTTCGCCGTCTTCGTTTGCATAGCGACCAAAATCTTCGTCCTGCAGTAAATTTTTCATTCTTTCCGGCACGTGAAATTCATTGTCGCCCGGAATTTCTTTTTCCAGGTAACCGTCGGTGGTAGTGTAGTATTTGTAAATCACACCGTCGCGCGGTTCATAATCGAGCACCTGCCCGTAGGTAAGGCGCATGGTTGAATTGGCGTCGGGGTAGAAATTCTTGTCCTCCTGCATTTCCATTAATCCGGCCACAAACAGGCGCCGGCCTTTGTCAAGCTGGTCATCTTTTTGGCTGGCCAGTTCACCAATTTCACGGTATTTATCGAAAATGTCGCGCGAAGCCTGAAAAACCCAGTCTTTTTTCAGATCCTTAAATCTTGGAGCTTTCAGAAATTCCGTCAGTTCTTCCTGATCATCGAACATCGACTTTCTGAACATTTTTTCAGTGTATTTTTCAAATCCTTTTTTCCGTGCATCTTCAAAAAAGTCGGGATGGTATTTAACCGGGTTGTTTTCAGCATAAAGTTCCATTAACGCCGCCGCAACTTTCATGTCGGTTTCAGCATGGTAATCTTTGTAGAAATTGTCGAGGCTTTCGGCTATCCTTTCAGCAATCATATTTACCCTTTCCGGTTCGTGATCACCTTCTTCGAGCATGCGATACAACGGAAGATTGCGGTAGGCAAACATAAAGATTTCCGGTCCGCGAATTATGGCTTCAGCCATATATTCGCGCGCTTTATTGTCCGCATTGTCAGCGTAGGTGTCGGCAATGTACTTCAGTGCTTCACCATATTTTTCACGGCGGTCGCTGTTGGCATTAACCCAGTTTGTAAATTCATCTTCCAGCTCTTTTTTCTTGGCCATAACTTCCAGGTTTTTCAGTCCCCTGTTTTGGCCAATGCTGTATTTGTAGTAGTTGGAGCTGCCCGCATATTTTGATGCATACTGAATACGTGCTTTCTGACTGGTATTCATATAATCGTCGAGAATATCGAGTTTCTTTTCGCGAACTTCAACGCGCACCGGGTTGGTGACCTGCATGGTATAATCTACCCCGTACGATGTTTTATAGCGGTTAGTACTACCCGGGTAGCCCATTACCATGGCAAAATCGCCTTCTTCAATACCTTTTAACGAAATGGGCAGGAAATGTTTGGGTTGATATGGAACATTTTCCTCGGAGAAGCTGGCTGGTTTTCCATCGGGGCCGGCATAAACGCGGAACATGGCAAAATCGTTGGTATGGCGGGGCCACATCCAGTTGTCGGTGTCGCCGCCAAATTTGCCAAGTGCCTGTGGTGGTGCGCCCACCAGTCGGATGTCGCGGAAAGTTTCCACAACAAACAGGTAATATTCGTTGGCATTGAAAAAGCTGCGTACATACGTTTCGTAATGGGTATCACCTTTGGCTTCATTTTCCAGTTTGCTTGTAACCGAGCGAATTTCATTTCTTCTTTCTTCTTCGTTCATGTTATCGGTCACATTGGTCAGCACTTTATCGGTTACGTCTTCAATGCGAACCAAAAATGAAACTGTTTTACCCGGATTGGGCAGTTCTGCATCGCGTGTCATGGCCCAGAAACCGTCCTGCAAATAGTCGTTATCAACACTCGAGTGTGCCTGAATTTCTCCAAAACCACAGTGATGATTGGTGAGCAGCAGCCCGTCTTTTGAAACAAGTTCGGCCGTGCATGAACCCCGGTCGAGGGCAACTATTGCATCTTTAAGGCTTGAATTGTTTATGCTGTAGATGTCGTCGGCACTCAACTGGAGGCCCATCTCCTGCATTTCATTAATATTCAGTTTGTGAATTAAGGAGGGAAGCCACATCCCCTCATCTGCAACTGCTTTGCCCGCAAAAAGTGTTGCAAGGAGCAGTAAAAAACTCAATTTTCTCATTTTTTTATTCTTCATTTTAAACATTGGAGCCGCAAATATAATATTTCAAATTTCATTGTCTGGTGACATTTGTCTTTTCCTGAATGAATGCCTGAAAAGTAACCTGGTCCATCCGAATAAAATGGCGAACGAAATTATAATCATCAGCGTCCCGCCAATAATGTAATTCACATTACTAGAAATTACCATTTCCTTTGCCATTTTCATCATGGGCAGCAATCCAATGCCAACCGGAATCCATTCGAAATGAAACCTGATGAAATAGTAATAAGCCGCCCAAAAGAACAGTGCAACTGCCAGACCGGAAATGAACCAATTCAAATAATTTTCGAAGTTAAGAGCCATTAGTGCCCAACCGGCTACTGAAAAGAACACGACACCAATCCATTGATTTGCAGTCCAGGCTTTGGTGAAAATATGTGTGCCGAGAAACAAGACGATTATAAATGCCGGGTAAAAAATAATGTTGGTAGTTCCGGAAACAGCCAGCCCCAGCCAGGGAATGCTTCCGTTGAGATAACTGTAATCGAGCCACCGGGGCGATGTTTGGGGCACCATTTCGCCAATTGCGGCCCAAACACCGGCAGCCAGCAGTCCAAAACCCACAACATATAATAAGTTTTTGGTTTCAGCTTTTGAATTTACCGGCAGCCAGCCGGGAGTGGCGCCAATTATAATTCCGCTGAAAAGACTGAAAAAGACACCGGAAATCGTTATGCTGATGAGAAGTGTTGTAATAAAATTTTGAAGGGGCACCTGGGTGCTGTAGCCGGCAATCAGCGAGTCCCGGTTTATCCAGTTATCCAGGGCAAGTAGCAAAGCAAAAAGGAGGGTGAAACGAATAAATATTTTCAGGTGGAATTTTTTACGGGTCCAGCGGATTATAGCCAGAATCAGCCCCATGAATATAATCCCGGCAACCAGAATATTGCCGACAGTGCGGATGACTGTTTTTTTACTTCGGGCGTCGTTGTAGCTGCGCTCCCATTCTTCGGGAACATGCACGTAAGAATAAACATTGGTTACTTCGTTCCCCGAAACTTCTACTGTGTACCGTCCCTGTCCCCGGTCAAGTAAAAAGTTTGCCGTGTCGGCATAAGTAAATTCCCAGTCGGTCCGGTTTTCCAGTTTCTCAGGCGAAACCGAAATTTCTTTCAGTTCGGTCCTGTCGATTGAAAAATGTTGATTCAGCGCTTTATCGGCAATTTTTTGTGCCTCAATTTGCGTCAGATTTTCGCCTTGCTGCTTTTCTGGTATTTTGTGCGAAGCGCTTAAAATGGTTCCGTCGTTTGCAATTCTTACCCTGTATTCTTCAGTCTTCTCTTCTGCATCGCCGGTTATTTTCACCAGCCGTATTACCCAGTGAGGTGGAGCCAGGTAATTTCCCAGCAGCTGGCGGTAAGTTGTATCGCCACCGGTTTGCCAGGCAAAAATGTCGCGGATGTCCACATTGTCGTCAACAAACGAGAGTATGGTCCAATCACTTAAATCGACTTCGTATCTTTCCTGAAGTTCATTTTTGGCAGATTCAATGGCTTCTTTTTTGGAAAGCTCTAATACCGGCGAATCGGTTTTAAAAGGAGTAAAATAAATCCAGAGCATCAGCCCGGCTATCCCAAGCGGCAGCATCCATTTTTCAATATTTAATTTTTTTATTTCAGCAAAAACTTCCGGCTCTTTTTGCTCCGACTCGTTTAATTCAGGCGTTTCCCAGCCCGAGTTTCGTTCTGCTTCCGGTACTTTCGTCCATTTTTTGTTTCTGAAACGGAAAAAGAAGACAATCAGCAGCGGAAGAAACAGGAAAAGAAGCACCAGTGTTCGGTCGAGCCATATTCCTGTTTCAGAAGTAACCCAGAGCGGCAGGCTAATCCAGAAAACATCGACGGCATAATGGGCAATTACTGCGGGCAGAATTCCGTAATAAATATAAATGACGCCCATAATGGTGAAGGGAACTATCATTTCAATTACGCGTGCATACGCAGGTTGCTGGGCATAATTGGCATGCGCTGCTCCAAAAATGAGCGTTTGCACGAACAAAATCATAACAACCCAGAATGTACGTGATTTTTTTCCTTTGGTAAGGATGAAAACACCAGCAATGGGAACCGCCCTAAACAGGGCTTCTTCCCAGAAACCTGCCTGCAACGAAATGGCAATGGATTCGAGCCAGGGCAGGTGTGTTGCCAGCACATTGGGATCCGAAAGCGTTCCTGCCGGACTCCACCACCCGAAATGTGTAGTGGTTGTTACGTAAAAAAGGATGTCGATGAAAAGGATGATTACTGCAAATAAGTATCCTGCAACTGTTTGGCCCAGCACCGGCAAACTTCCCCCTGTGTTTTTCGACCAGATTTTCCACCACTGAATATGTCCCGGGAATGCCATGCGGTCGAGCCCTTCGGCTGCCATAAATGAAACAGCCATTATTGCACCAAAACCGATGGCCCCCATGAGCCCGCCCAACAATTGCTGCAACAAATAGTTAGAATGCGATGTGGACGTGTCGTATGAAAACCAGGCAAACGGCAGGCTGTTTACCGATAGCAGAAAAACAGAAGCCAAGGCAATTCCCATTCCCCAATACACGGCAGGTTTCCATATTAACCGGCGTTTTCTGATTAAAACAAAAATTCCCAGAACTACCCCAAGTAAACCATATAATAGAACAATGGCCGCTGAGGAAATGGTTTGCAGCGTATCGTTGGCCGAACGCATTTCGGAATAACGGCGGTCGAAACTTTCCGGTATTTTTACAAAATGTTCAATGGTAGTTAGTTTATCGCCGCTCACTACCAGTTTGATCCTGAATTTCCCTTCACCCACTGCTTTGTCGGTTCGTTCGTAAACAAAAGTGTGATCCACCCTGCCACTTAATTGTTCGGTTTTCGATTCCTCGATGAGCTCGTAATAAGTTAAATCAACATCCCAGTTGTAAATGGCATGGTGTTCGGCAGCGCGCAGTGCTTCTTCCTGTGTAAGTGCTGCTCCGGGTTCCGATTCAGGAATTTTTTCGTGAAACCCATAAATTTCTCCCGACGGCTTGAACCAGAACACAGCTTCATTGGCTTCCTGTTCTTTAAAATGCCTGACTGCCCAGTAGTATGAACTGTAATATCCTTCTGAAATGATGGTATTAAAAGTATCGAGTCCGCCTGCTTCCAGTTCGGTGAAATTCTGAAAACGGTAATCGTTTCGGAAAGCAGCGGCTTGCCTGAAGGTATCGGGGCCAATTTTAAACTCTGCTGCCAGCTGTGCTGCTTCATCGAGTGCCGTTTGGCGGTCCATCTGAATGGCAACGTTTACCAAGGGATTGGCTTTTTCAAAGTTATGGTAAATGTAAATTACGCTTGCTGCAGCTGCCAAAACAAATATTACCCAGCTTACCGGCCGGTAAAACAAATTTTTTGATGCCATAACGTCTTTTTATACGGATTAAATTACTCAATAAAATAAGCAATAATTATATCCACCTCCAACTTTGAAACCTTATTGTCAGAGGCAAAAAGCAGATATTTTTAAAGATTCAGTTCCTGACTTTTGATAAGAACTAAAAATGAATTACTTTCAATACATTAAAATGAATAAAACTATGCAAAAAGTTATACGTTTTTTGATGTGGATTTTGTTTGTTTTTGCCCTTTTCATTTTGTTGGCCTATTTGCTGCCACGCAAGGTTAAAATAGAGCAGGATACAGCCATAAATGCACCAGCGAAAATTGTTTTCAATCAGGTAAACGATTTGCACAACTGGGAGAAATGGTCGAAATGGCATATTGATGATCCTGATCTGCAATTAAGGTTTGTAAATAATGGAGTTGGCGACAGCGCAGGAGTTATTTGGCAAAGTGAACAAAAAAAAATTGGCAGGGGAAGATTAATAATTGTTGAATCGGAACCTTACAGCCGGCTTCGTGCAATAATTGATTTCCCGGACAAAAGACCAGCGGAAATGGAATTTTCCCTTCAACTGAAAGGAGAAGAAACAGTGTTGAACTGGTTACTGGTTTGCGATGTGGGGTACAATCCATTTGCCCGCTGGGCGGGTTTGCTGAAGAATAAAGTTGTGGGGCCCGGGTTGCAGGAAAGCCTTGATTACCTGAAAACTGTTTGTGAGGTGCTTGCCGAAGAAAATACTCTGATCGTAGAGTTAACAAGCGTTGAACCCTTTTATTATGTCGGAATCCGTGAAAAAATTAGTGCTGAGAATGTTAGTACCATAATGGGCGAAATGTTTGATGAAGTGGCCGGATTCATTGAAAATTCAGAGGCTGAAACTACCGGAATGCCATTTGCCATTTATCATGAAATTGTTAATGACTCCATTGATTTGGAATGCGGTTTTCCTGTTTCAGCAGAAATCGTACCCCGAAAACCGTTTCAGACCGGTGAATTTCCGGCAAATACATGCGCAACGTTGAGCTATTTTGGCGACTACCAGCAACTGGAAATTGCACACACCACAATTCAAAATTGGATTGAAACCCGAAAATTCAAACTTGCCGGCCCCCCCACTGAAATGTATTCCACCAATCCGGCCACTGAAAAAGACCCGGATAAGTGGCACACAAAAATCTGTTATCCGGTGAGGTAAAAGCTGAGTTGCCAGTGGTTAAAAAAACCTAAACCCCGTTGTGGTTTATCAATTCTTACTAAATTTGCAACTTGCAAAAATGGCAAGGAGAAAGTGAAGAAAAAATTGTTTAAAAAACTCAGCGACCGATACCGGTTAATTATTTATAACGATACTACATTTCAATCGGTTTGGAGCATGAAACTGACACGGCTTAAGGTGTTTACCGTTACAAGCCTATTGTCGGCAGTGATTGTTATACTCGTTATTTTGCTGATTGCCACAACCGGCCTTCGCGAATACATACCAGGTTATCCGAGTGCTGAATACCGGCAGGTGATGGTCCATACTGCGTTAAAACTTGATTCCCTTGAAAATGAACTGGAAAAGCGTGATAAGTTTTTTTATGGAATCCAGGCTATTATGGCAGGCGAAACACCCGGAGAACAGATTATTAATGATTCAACAGTTGAGCCCAACCAGGTTGATTTTCATGAGTATAACCATGATTCTGTATTTCAGGATAAACTTTTGGCCGAACAAACCAGCCTGTCGCTGGGTAATGGCAGCAGGCAAAACCTGAGCCTCAGCCAGATTCATTTCTTTTTGCCGGTTAAAGGTGTCGTTTCAAACCACTTCAATTCGTCGGCCGATCATTTTGGAGTAGATTTGGTAGGTGAGCCCAATTCCCGCATTTCTTCGGTGCTCGACGGCACAGTTATTTTTTCAGGATGGACAATTGAAACGGGCTATGTTGTTTATATACAGCACGATGCTGAATTAATTTCGGTTTACAAACACAACGCCGAGTTGCTAAAAAAGGTTGGAGACAGGGTCAGAGCCGGAGAAGCCATTGCCATAATTGGCAATACCGGCGAAATGACAACAGGGCCACACCTTCATTTTGAACTTTGGCACGACGGCACTGCTGTTAACCCGGCAGAATATATTGATTTTTAAGTTTATGAAAAAAAGAATTGCCATTCTTGGTTCAACGGGGTCAATAGGAACCCAATCGCTCGAAGTTATTGCAGAAAATCCCGAAATGTTTGAGGTTGAAGTGTTAACTGCCAATAATAACGTTGGTTTATTAATTGACCAGGCCAGAAAGTTTCAGCCCAATGCAGTTGTTATAGCTAATGAGGAGAAGTACAAAGAAGTTTCAGCCGCATTAGAAAACGAACCTGTTAAAGTTTTTGCCGGCACCGATGCCCTGAACCAGATTGTGCAAATGGAAACTGTTGATACTGTACTCACGGCCATGGTGGGGTACTCGGGGTTAATACCAACTTACCATGCTGTTAAGGCCGGCAAAAATATTGCACTTGCCAATAAAGAAACGCTGGTTGTGGCGGGAGGAATAATTACACAGCTTGCAAAAGAAAACCAGGTGGATATTATTCCGATAGATTCTGAGCACTCGGCAATTTTTCAATGCCTGGTGGGCGAATTTACAAACCCGGTTGAGAAAATAATTCTGACCTGCTCGGGAGGGCCATTTCGTGAAAAGTCATTAACGGAACTTGAAAATGTAACAGTGAATGATGCGCTGGACCATCCCAACTGGAACATGGGTGCAAAAATTACAATCGACTCGGCCTCGTTAATGAACAAGGGATTCGAAGTGATTGAAGCCCACTGGCTTTTTGGACTCCCTGCATCGCAAATTGATGTGGTGGTTCATCCGCAATCTATCATCCACTCGCTGGTTCAGTTCGAAGACGGCTCAGTAAAAGCCCAAATGGGCCTGCCCGATATGCGCCTGCCCATACAATATGCTCTCGGTTTTCCGTACCGCATAAAAAACAACTTTCCCCGGTTTAGTTTTCTCGATTACCCAACGCTTGACTTTGCCAAACCAGATACAAAAATTTTTCGTAACCTTGCACTCGCTTTTAAAGCCCTGGAGGACGGCGGAAATGTACCCTGTGCATTAAATGCCGCCAACGAAGTGGTGGTTCAGGCTTTCCTCGAAGGCAGAACAGGGTTTTTACAAATGCCCGATTTGGTTGAAAAGGCTATGCAAAAAGTGAATTTTATTGAAAAACCAGACATGGATGATTTAATTCATACCAATGCCGAAACAAGAAGAATAACAGAATTGTTAACAGGAGTCAGGAATTAAGAAAAATTAGAAAAAAGAAGAATGGAGACGATAATTATAAAAACCGCCCAGTTGCTTTTAAGCCTTTCGATACTGGTGGTACTGCACGAATTCGGGCATTTTATGTTTGCCCGCCTGTTTAAAACAAGAGTCGAAAAATTTTACCTGTTTTTTGATCCCTGGTTTTCGCTTTTTAAAGTTAAAAAAGGCGAAACCGAATATGGAGTGGGTTGGCTGCCCCTTGGCGGATATGTCAAAATTTCAGGAATGATTGACGAGTCGATGGATAAAGAAGCCATGAAACAGCCACCCAAACCTTATGAGTTCAGAGCCAAGCCGGCATGGCAGCGATTGTTGATTATGCTTGGCGGTGTGCTGATGAATTTCCTTTTTGCCATGGTAATTTACATTGGCGTTTTGTATGCCTGGGGCGAAACTTACCTCCCTACCGAAAATGTAAAATATGGCATCGAAGTGAATGAAGTAGGTGAAGAAATCGGATTTCAGGATGGCGATAAAATTTTAACCGTTGAAAACAAACCGGTTGATAATTTCATGAAAATTATCCCTACTATCGTTCTCGATAATGCCAGCACAGTGCAGGTTGACAGGAATGGCCAAAAAGTGAATATCGAAATCAGCGATGCAGATATGGCCATGCTGCTGAAAAGCAAACAGGTGATGGCACCGCGCAGGCCATTTGACATGCAGGTGGGAGGTGTCTCAAAAGATTCTCCGGCTGAAGAAGCCGGCCTTCAGGAAGGGGATGTTTTTGTTAGTATTGACGGGAGAAACTTTGAGTATTACGACCAGTTTGCCGAGTATTTGTCAACCCAAAGCAATGGGGTTGTTACCCTTAAGTTGCTTCGCGATGGAAATGAAATTCAAAAAGAAGTCAAGGTGACCGAAGAGGGTAAACTGGGTTTTTATCCCACTTTTAACGATGCATTCGAGCTGGCCACCATCGACTATGGGTTTTTCGAATCTGTACCAGCTGGTATAAAAATGGGGGCTCAAACCACCAAAGATTACCTGAAGCAATTTAAGCTGTTTTTCCGCCCCGAAACAAAAGCTTATGAATCGCTTGGCGGATTTGCAACCATTGGAAATATCTTTCCTTCGCAGTGGGATTGGTTTTCGTTCTGGAACATGACCGCATTTATTTCAATCATTCTGGCCATTATGAACCTGCTGCCCATACCGGCACTCGATGGCGGCCACGTTATGTTTCTCTTTTTTGAAATGATATCCGGAAGAAAACCCGGAGAGAAATTTTTGGAGTATGCACAAATTGCAGGAATGATATTACTTTTGGCATTAGTGCTTTTTGCCAACGCAAATGATATAATTAAGATGATTAATGGGACTTTTTAAGTAAAAAAATTCTATTTTTGCATCAAATCTTTTTAATTTTGAACCATGAATTTATTTATAATTGCAGGATTTATCGGGCCACAGGAAATAATTATTATTTTAATTATTGTACTACTTCTTTTTGGAGGACGCAAAATACCCGAGTTAATGAAGGGGTTAGGAAAAGGAATGAAAGAATTCAAGAAAGCCACAAAGGAGGATGATGAAGACGTGAAGGGTGAAAACAAAGAAGAACCCGAAAAAATAAACAGTTGATATTTAGAAGAGACTAAAAAAAATCCCGTTTGTGCAATCTTGCACAAACGGGATTTTTTATTTTATACTGGTAAGATTTTTGTTGTGGTTTTAACAAACTAAAAACTGATAAAATGGACATTAAAAATGTAACACGAACACTAATTCTGCTATTTGCGGTGTTCTTATATTCTTCATGTAACGATTCCAATACCGGAATACATACAAATGTTACCGGCAAAGCCGGAGAAGTAGTAGTGGTTATTTCGGACGAAGAGTGGAACAGTGATATTGGCCAGCTTATTCGGCAGACACTGGCACAGGAGCATGTTGCCCTGCCACAGGACGAGCCATTATTCGATCTGGTAAAGGTACCGCAGAATGCCTTTACCAAAATTTTTAAAACCACACGGAATATTTTGCAAACCCAAATCTCTTCATCTGTAGACACATCGAGGGTTTCATTTAAAAGCGATGTTTGGGCACGGCCGCAGGCAACAGTTATCATTCAGGCAAAAAACAGGGCAGAGTTTGAAAAGCTTTTTACCGAAAATAAAGATAGAATACTTTCTTATTTTCTAAAAGCAGAAAAAGACAGATTGACAGGCAATTATAACAAGTATTTCGAGCGGGGAGTTTACAATGTATTGAACGAGGAATTTGATGTTACCATGAAAGTGGCTCCCGGGTTTCAAATTGCCGAACAAAAGGAGGATTTCATCTGGTTGCGATACGAAACACCAGAAATCGCGCAAGGCGTTATCCTGTACACTTTCCCTTATGTTTCAGACAGTGCTTTCACCGAAAACTACCTTTTAAAAGTACGCGACAGTATATTGCGCGCAAATGTTCCCGGTCCTACAGAAGGCAGCTATATGGCCACCGAAAGGAGAATCGAACAAATTCAAAATATAATTAAACACAATGGCAATTACGCTTCCGAAATGCGTGGCCTCTGGCGACTGCGGAACGATTTTATGGGCGGGCCCTATATTTCACTGGCTGAGCTCGATGCAGCCAACCAGCGTGTGATCGTGGCTTTCGGCTATGTTTATGCGCCCAATAAAGACAAAAGAAATTATCTGCGCCAGATTGAAGCCATGATTTATTCCCTGAAACTGGAGAACCAAAATGACAACAACCAGCTAAATGAGCAGGATATTGAAATTGATGTTCAGGCAAGCCTGTAAAATATTTCTAACTTAAATTTCAAAAAACTGCTTTCACAATTTTTTTAACGTTGTCCGAAATTCCATACGTGTAAATATGGAGTGAAGGAACATTGTATTTTACCAGTTCTTTCGACTGGTGGATGGCCCACTCAGTGCCTACCTGTCTGGCTTCCTCGTTGTTTTTGCATTTGGCCAGTTCGACCGATAATTCAGCGGGCAAATCAATACTAAATATTTTGGGTAAAACAGTGAGTTGATTTTTTAAATTGATGGGCTTAATCCCTGGAATGATGGGAACATTAATCCCGATCGCGCGGCATCTCTCCACAAAATCAAAATAAACCCGGTTATCAAAAAACATTTGGGTAACAATGTATTCGGCGCCGGCATCCACTTTTTGTTTCAGGTAAGCCAAATCCTGGTCCATGTTAGGGGCTTCAAAATGCTTTTCAGGATAGCCGGCCACGCCAATGCAAAAATCAAGTGGGGTATTGTTTTTCAAATCTTTTTCGAGATATATTCCGTTTTTCAGGTTTACAATCTGTTCAACAAGTTCATTGGCATGTGCATGACCTCCGGGTTCAGGCTTAAAAATGTGCTGGTTTTTCGCACCATCGCCGCGCAGGGCAAGTACATTTTCTATTCCCAGAAAATGCAAATCGATAAGTACATATTCGGTTTCACTTTTGGTAAAGCCGCCGCAAAGGATATGCGGAACTACCGGAATTCCGTAACGATGCTGAATAGATGCTGCAATAGCCACTGTCCCTGGTCGTTTACGTGTGGTACGTTTTACAATCGACCCGTCGGGTTGCTCATAAAATTCAACCTCATCGCGGTGAGTGGTTATATTAATGTACTTGGGATCGAATTCTGTAAGGCTCTCAACAGTCCGGTAAATACGGCTGGTGTCGTTCCCTTTTAAAGGAGGCAGCAATTCGAACGAAAAAACAGGTTTTTTCGCATTATTTATGATGTCAATTACTTTCATTTTGTCCAGTTTTAACGCTGCAAAATTAATAAATCGTTCCGGCTTGCTGGTAATAAAATATAAATTGACAGCAATTTGAATTTTTATTAATGAAGGCAATAATTTTTCAAGTAATTATTATTCGGCCAAATCAGGATCATAATCTGTTTCGTTCACCCATCCTGCCGGAACATCTTCACCCGACATGTAACGGTTGTAGTAATTTTGAGCTGCACCGGCATATTCATAGTTATCAAAAATATCACCGTTCCCCAGAATTCTTGGATCGCCCTGCTCTCGGAGTTTTTTCTCCATCAGTTTTGAAAGGTCTGCTTTTATTTCTGCAAAAGATTGATTGCCGGCAAGATTTGTCATACAAAAAGGGTCTTCTTCA
>JBNJGR010000028.1:0-20206 GCA_051747885.1 Bacteroidota bacterium
TGGTAGTCAATTGAAGCTTCAAAACCATTGGAGAGTACTTCACCTACGTTACCGCTAACAGTTGCTTCCAAACCGGCTGTGGCCGGGAAGTTTTGTCTTTGCAGGTATATCTGGCTCCTGTTGTCCCTGAAATAATCGGCCTGTACCTGCAATGCATCATCGAGGAAACCAAGTTCAATACCCAGGTTCAATTTGGTTGAAACCTCCCAGGTAATATCAGGGTTGGCATATCTCGAAATGTTGTAACCACCGTAATCATTCATAAATGTTGATCCCCAGCGGTAACCTGAGCCCCCTTTTGAAATATTAGAGAGGTAGAAGAACCGGTCTGATCTCCCTGCAATTGCATCGTTACCAACCATACCATAGGTTGCTTTAAACTTCACAGTATTGAATACCCGCTCCAAAGGTTGCCAGAAAGCTTCATTTGAAATTAAATAACCGGCACCAAACGAAGGGAAGAACCCAAAACGTTTATCACCGGCAAATTTTTCCGAACCATTGTAACCGTAGGTAAACTCAAAAAAGTAGCGTGTGTCGTAGTCGTAGGCCAAACGTCCCGAGTTCCCCATATTCCTTTCAGGCAGGGTTTCGTAAATTGAATTACTGTTACCACCGGTAAGCAGATATTCTTCCCACATAGCCACAGTCATCAGGCTCAGGCTATGCTTGTTGAACTCGCGGGCCCAGTTTAAACGACCTTCGTAGTAATAATGGGCACTTGCGTCACGTCCCGGCACAACATCTCCCAAATAAGACTGACCACTTTCAGGATTAAGCGCATATAGCGTATATTCTCCGGTAATCTGGTTATAGGTTTCCAAATCGTAATAATATGGATTATAAGAACGCCTGCTGGAATAAAGACTCCAGGTATTCATTGAAGCTCTTCCCTGAAACCTAAGCCCTTCGGTTATAAAATCCAGCTCCTGCGAAAAAGTTGCATTTGCAGTGATAGAACTTTCGTTCCGGTCTTCGTACCCGCGAACCATTTCGGCATAGGGGTTTTGCTTTAAAGAACCGGTTACAAAGGTATTCCCAAACAAAATATGGTCAGCAAAAGCATGTTTTTCATCCGGTTCGTAAACTGCCGGAAAGTCAACAGGGTTGGAGTTCATTACCATGTTAAAAATATCGGAAGCTCCGGTGTTTGGACCGGTATATCTTTCGAAACGGCCCTGTAACTTCACATCCAGTGTTGAAGTTGGAGTTAATTTAAATACAACATTGTTCCTCAACTGAACGCGGTTAATGTCAATGTTGTTATTAAAATTATTTTGCGGATCTACTTTCAACAACCCGGTTTCATTCTCCATGGTACCGGCAACAAAATAAGTTGCCACTCTACCACCACCGGAAACATTGAAGTTGGCTTTTTTATTCCAGGTCGATTGATTAAACAGTTCATTGTACCAATCGATATTAGGATATATCATTGGATCAACACCGTCGGCAGTGGATTGTATTTTCTGTTCGCTGTAGTAGGTGCCGAGCAACGGGTTACGCGAAACCCGGGCTTCGTTGTAGAGGCGCATATAGTCAACCCCGTCGAGCAGGTTATTCATTTGAGTTGGGGTTGCAAGGTGAGTTTCGAGCCTTACATTTATTTTTGTTGGCCCTTCGCGCCCTTGTTTTGTTTCAACTATAATAATACCGTTTGCACCTCTTGCACCGTATAAAACAGTTGCCGAGGCATCTTTCAGAATAGAGAAGCTTTCAATGTTGTCGGGCTCCAGGCGCGCTAAATCAGTTGAAGAAGCTTCAAAGCCGTCAATCAGGATAAGCGGATTGGTTTTATACCCGAAAGTAGTAACCCCCCTGATGAAAAACTGGGCATTATCGGCACCGGGTTCACCGGTTGTCTGATAAGAAATAATACCCGGAATTTTTCCGGCAAGTGCAGTAGTAAGGTTGGATGAAGACTGTTTCAAGTCGCCTGGTCTCACGGTTTCAATAGATGAAATAACACTCTCTTTCTTTTGAACACCAAAGGCCACAACCTGTACTTCATCAAGTTCTGTTTCGTCTGCATAAAGGGCTACGTTAATAACATTACCCTGGCCTACTACTCTCTCGTTTGGGGTTTTCCCGATAAAAGAATACACCAGTGTGTCACCAACCGCAGCTTCAAGCGAATACTCACCATTGGTATCGCTTACTGTTCCGGATGTAGTGCCTTTAATTGCAATCGAAACCCCGGGAAGAGGCAGTCCGTCTTCATCCTCAACAATTCCCGAAATTGTTTTTGTTTGTGCGAAAACCACACAATACAGGAATAACAAAAATGCAGTTCCAATAAATTTCAATTTCATAGAAAATAATTTGGTTATATAAATTGATTAATAATAAGTGGTTTGGAAATCTTCAAACTTTCAGTTTGAACGAATTGAACTTCACAATTCATTCTAAAAAAAAGTACTTCTTACCTGGTAGTCTCATAATAATCGCTTTTAGTTATTAATTTAAAATCCAAAAATATCTCACATACATATTATACATATGCACTTATTAATTCGGTTGCCAACTTTCTCTTTTTTTATCCTTAAAATGTATCCTTTGGAAAAAAAATAAACAAAAAAATGCTATAAATATTGAACTTTTGTTACTTTCATCCGGCCACAAACAAAATTAACACAGCTCCACCTTTTGTTCATTATCAGTCCGTTAAAATTTAAACAATCTATATCTGTAAAAAATACAACAAGTATATCGTTAATTGCAAAAATCCGTCAAATCTAAAAAAAACAGGATAGATACCAAAAAAACAGGATAAAAACATTTTAATTTTTTTTATAGCCATTCGGCATAATTTTAAATATTTTTAAGATCTATCTGATTAGCGGAAATTTATATCATTTCTCATTTTTTTCATCCAAGTTTGCGCCAACATTCTCCGGTGATTCTTATCTTTATGAAAAAACAATATGACACAAAAATTACCACAACTTATAAAAGACGACAAGTGGCTGGAACCCTACTCCGGTGCCATAATTAACCGTATTAATACTGCAAAGGCAAAAGAGAAAGAAATTGCAGGCGACTCAAACCTGTACGAATTTGCCAGCGGGCACCTATTTTTTGGTCTGCATAAAACACCCGGCGGCTGGGTAATCAGAGAATGGGCACCCAATTCAACGCACATTTATCTTGTGGGCACCTTTAATAACTGGGAAGAAAAAAAGGAATATGCCTTTAAGCTGCTCGAAAACGGTGTGTGGGAACTCCAGCTTCACGAAGATGCACTCCAACATGGCGATTTGTATGCACTTTCACTGCACTGGGCAGTTGATTTCGGAAAACGTGTGCCGGCCTGGGCCAACTATGTAGTTCAGGATGAAGAGACCAAAATATTTAACGCCATGGTTTGGGATCCCGAAGAACCATACCAGTGGAAAAACAATTCATTTGCAGGCACAAATGAACCACCCTTCATTTACGAAGCCCACATTGGCATGGCCGGAGAAGAAGAACGTGTGCATACCTATAATGAATTCAGGGAACACATGCTGCCGCGGATAAAAGCCAACGGGTACAACACCATTCAGCTGATGGCCATCCCGGAACACCCGTATTACGGTAGCTTCGGGTACCATGTATCCAGTTTTTTTGCACCGTCATCGCGGTTTGGAACTCCCGAGGAGCTGAAGCAACTGGTTGACGAATCTCACGGAATGGGCATGGCTGTAATTATTGACATTGTTCACTCACACGCTGTAAAAAATGAAATTGAAGGCCTTGGAAAATACGACGGCACCCGCTACCAGTTTTTTCATGAGGGCGCTAAAGGAGAGCACCCGGCATGGGATTCCTATTGTTTCAACTACGGCAAAAACGAGGTCATTCATTTTTTGTTATCCAACCTGAAATTCTGGCTTGAAGAGTTTCAGTTCGACGGGTTCCGGTTCGACGGGGTGACCAGCATGCTCTATTTGGATCACGGGCTGGGCAAGGCATTTTCAGGCTACGACGATTATTACAGCCCCAACCTCGATTATGAAGCCACCACCTATTTATCACTGGCGAATAAGCTCATCAAAAAAATTAAACCACATTCCATTTCAATTGCTGAAGACATGAGCGGCTTGCCCGGACTTGCCGTGCCTCAATCGCACGGAGGAATAGGATTCGATTACCGCATGGCCATGGGCGTGCCCGATTTCTGGATTAAAATTATTAAGGAAAAATCGGACGACGAATGGGAAGTGGGCGATATTTTCCACAACCTCACATCAAAACGAATGGATGAAAAAGTGGTGAGCTACGCTGAATCGCACGACCAGGCGCTGGTGGGCGACAAAACCATTATTTTCCGCCTCATTGACAAAGAGATGTATTACAGCATGCGGAAAGACCAGCCCAACCTGATTGTTGACCGCGGAATTGCGCTGCACAAAATGATACGGCTAATTACCGCCACAACTGCCGGCGGCGCCTACCTCAATTTCATGGGAAATGAATTTGGCCATCCCGAATGGATTGACTTCCCACGCGAAGGAAACGGCTGGTCGTTTAAGCACTGCCGAAGGCTGTGGAGTATTTCCGAAGACCCGGATTTGAAATACCACTGGCTTTACGATTTTGATATAGAAATGATTCAATTTATGAGCCAACATAAACTGCTCAGCATCCCTTCGGTTGATTTTGTAATGGAAAACAAGCCCGACAAAGTTTTGGCCTACCACCGCGGCTTATTCCTCTTTGTTTTCAATTTCAATCCCACCCAGTCGTTTACCGATTACGGAATTCCTTTGGGGCCCGGCAAATACAAAATTGAACTCAATACTGACTCCGGAAGGTTTGGCGGAAATGACCTTGTTGATGAAGACATACCTTATTATACGATTCCAAGCGGAGGCAACACCAGCCAGCACTATTTGCGGCTCTACCTGCCTGCCCGGACGGCTTTGGTTTTCAAAAAAATCGACTTTCCAAAAGTGAAGTAAGAATGGCATTAAGGTTTCAGACAGAAGTTGAAATAGCAAATTTCGAATGGAAGGCAGGCTACCCAAAACGCAATCTATTTATGGGTTCCTGTTTTACTGAAAATATTGGTGGCAAAATGGCGGCCCTGAAATACGATGTGGACATTAATCCGTTTGGAATATTGTACAACCCATTGTCGGTAGCCAATGCCCTTGAATTGCTTTTGCAAAAGAAAAAATTCACCCACGAAGATTTATTTCAGCACAACGGACTGTGGCACAGCTTTTTTCACCACAGCCGGTTTTCTTCGCCAGATGCAGATGTTACACTCGAAAACATAAACACCCGCATTGAAACTTCTGCTGACTATCTCCAAAAAGCGGAATTCCTTTTCATCACATTTGGCACAGCCTGGGTTTACGAGTATATCCCAACAGGACAAACCGTTTCCAACTGCCATAAAATTCCGGCAGCAGAATTCAAACGGTTTCGCCTGGCAGCAGACACAATTACACAAAAATTCATTTCCATAATCAGCAACATCCGAAAAATCAACCCGGGCATAAAATTCATTTTCACGGTAAGCCCAATTCGCCACTGGAAAGACGGCGCCGTTGAAAATCAGCGGAGCAAAGCCACACTGCTGCTTGCCACCGACAAGATAATAAATGAATTGAACGGGGACGGATGCGGGTACTTTCCTTCATACGAGATAGTAATGGACGAACTGCGCGATTACCGGTTTTATGCTGAAGACATGATTCACCTTTCAAATGTGGCCGTAAATCACATCTGGGAGAAATTCCAGCATAGTTTAATCGATTCCGAAAGCCAGAAAATTTCGGGAGAGGTGCAAAAAATTGGGAATGCAATGAACCATAAACCGTTCAATAAGTTTACTATTGAACACCTTCGTTTTTTGAAACAATGTTTAAAAAAAAACAGCGAGCTTGAGGAAAAATATCCGTATCTTGATTTGACCAATGAAAAGCATTTTTTTGCTGATCAGGTAAAGGATATTGAGGAAAGATTGAAACATTTTTAATTCAAACCAGCTAACTTTGTGAAACGCTAAAACCGGCTAAACTTTACACAAATTGCGTTATTCAACAATATCAATTTTATTGAATTATGAGCTACCTGAAATTTGACAAGGAACAGTTGATTAACCTCGAGTATTCTCTACACAGGGAAATTCTGAGATCGAACCGCGCAGGTTCATACATCAGCACTACACTGAACGGATGCAATACACGAAAATACCACGGGTTGCTTGTTTGCCCCATTGAAAGCTTCGGCGGAGAAAAACATGTTTTGCTCTCCTCGCTCGATGTGAGCCTGATACAGGAAAAAGAAGAGTTCAACCTGGGAATTCACCGCTACAAAGGTGGCGTTTACGAGCCCAAGGGCCACAAATATATTCGCCACATCGAGTTCGATCATATTCCAAAAATCAGCTACCGCATTGGCAATACTGTCCTTATTGTGGAGCGGATTCTGGTAGAAAAAAAAGAACAAATCCTCATCCGGTACACCCTCGAAAAAGCACCGGAACAAACTACTTTCCGGTTCAGGCCGTTTTTGGCATATCGCAATATTCACGCGTTGAGCAAAGCCAATATGTTTGTGGATACACAATATAGAAACGTAACAAACGGCATTGGCACAAAAATGTACGAAGGTTATCCCGAACTTTTTATGCAGTTTAGCCACGAGGCTGAATTTGTTCCGGTACCCGACTGGTATTACGATGTGGAATACCTGAAAGAACTGCACCGTGGCTACGAATACCTGGAAGATTTGTTTGCCCCCGGATATTTCGAACTGCAAATGGAACAGGGAGAATCGGTTATTTTTTCAGCAAGTACCGAAGGCGCAAACCCGGTTTCGTTAAAACAGCGTTTTACCAAAGAACTAAACAAACGTACCCGCCGATATACATTCATTAGCTCGCTGAAAAATGCCAGCGAACAATTTATTCTTCACAAAAAAAATGAAACCGATATAATTGCAGGGTTTCCCTGGTACAACAGCATAACACGGCAAACTTTTATTTCGCTCCCCGGATTGGCACTGGCGCAAAACAACAACCAGCTGTACGAAGAAGTGCTGGACACTTACACAAACTACCTGAATAACGGTTTGTTCCCCGATTTCATTCATGAAAAAATACACACTTACAACGCTGCAGATGTGTCATTGTGGTTTATCTGGGCCATTCAGCAATATGCAAAAAACCATAAAAAGTTAACCACAATCCGGGAAAAATACGGCCCGGCCATAAAAGAAATTCTGGAAAATTACAGCAACTCAACTCCCACATTTTTATCTATCACTCCGGAGGGTTTGATATACGCCGAAAAAGAAAACACAGCCTTAACATGGATGAATTCTTATGTGCATGGTGTGCCGGTGGTTCAGCGCGACGGGTTAACTGTGGAAACCAACGCGCTGTGGTACAATGCTGTTTGTTTTGCCCTAGAACTAGCAAAAACAGCAGGCGACAATGAATTCATTAAACAATGGGAAAAAATACCCGGAAAAATTGAAACTGCTTTTCTACAAACTTTCTGGAACAAAGAACATAATCACCTTGCCGACGTTGCACGTAATAAAAGCACTGATTGGGCCATTCGCCCGAATATGGTAATTGCGGCGGCAATGCATTTTTCACCTTTATCGAAAGACCAAAAGAAGCTGGTGCTGAGTGTTGCCAAAAGGAAATTGCTGACAAAAAGAGGCCTGCGCAGTTTGTCGCCCGACCATTTAAGGTACAAAGGTTCGGTTTCCGGAAGCCCTGAGGAACGCGAGGCAGCAATCCACCAGGGAGCTGTGTGGCCGTGGTTAATGTCATTTTTTGTTGAAGCATACCTGGATATTCACCAGGCTGGGGGCTTACCATTTGTGAAACAGTTCATGGAGTTTTTTGAAGAAGAAATGACGGAACACTGTGTTGGCACAATTTCGGAAATGTATAACGGAAACCCTCCCCATAAAGCCAAAGGGGCCATTTCGCAGGCATGGAACGTGGCAGGTGTATATTACGCTATTAATCTGGTGCAGAATTATAAAGTATAAATTGTTGGGGCATGATGAAAGTATTAATGTTTGGGTGGGAATTTCCGCCCCATATTTCAGGAGGATTGGGAACAGCCTGTTACGGACTGACAAAAGGCCTGGCACGCCTGAAAAATATTGATGTGCTATTTGTGGTTCCCAAAATGTTTGGCGACGAAGACCAGTCGGTTATCAAGCTGAAAGGCGCCAACACAGTGCCTGTTTCAAAAACACAAATTGAATTTGAAAGCACTCAGAAAAAAATGGAAACTATTGAAGTTGAATCTGATATAGTTCCTTATTTGAGCGAAGAAGAATTCTGGGAACTCAAGAAAAAACGGATTCCGGCAAAAACAAGATTTATTCAAACCGACGATGGCTTCAAAATAAACTTCAGCGGAAAGTATGGCGATGGATTAATTGAAGAAATTAAAAATTATGCGCTCGTGGCAGAATTAATCGCCACCGAAAACACTTTTAATCTGATTCACTCACACGACTGGCTCACCTACCCTGCCGGCATTGCCGCCAAAAACAAAACAGGCAAGCCGCTGATTATTCATGTACATGCCACCGAGTTCGACCGCAGCGGCGGGAATGTTAATCCCGTGGTTTACTCCATTGAGCGCGAAGGCATGGAAATGGCCGACAAAATTATAGCCGTAAGTAATTTAACACGCACCACGATAATTGAAAAATACAATATCCCGCCCGAAAAAATTGAAGTAGTTTATAATGCGGTTGACCCCTCCTCAAGGGAAAGCACACTGAATTTCAAAAAAAACGAAAATGAAAAAATTGTGACTTTTTTGGGGCGCATCACCATGCAAAAAGGACCGGAATATTTTGTTGAAGCTGCTTATCTGGTACTAAAAAAAATGGAAAATGTGCGTTTTGTTATGGCAGGCAGCGGTGATAAAATGACAACTATGATTAAGCGCGTAGCAGAACTGGGAATTGCCGATAAGTTTCATTTCACCGGTTTTTTGAAAGAAGATGCCGTTTCAGACATGTTCCGGCTATCCGATGTTTGCGTAATGCCCTCCGTTTCAGAGCCATTCGGAATTGTTCCGCTTGAAGCCATGCAGGCCGGCGTTCCGGTTATCATTTCAAATCAGTCGGGTGTTTCCGAAATTCTGGATCATGCTATTAAAATTGATTTCTGGGACACCTACGCCATGGCCGATTCCATTTACGGACTCTTGAAATATCCTTCCATGTCGAAACATCTTAAAAAGGCTGGCAAAATAGAAGCTGGTAAAATGAAATGGGATAATTCGGCCCGGAAAGTAAGAAAAATCTACAGAGATGTGTTAATTAAATCAAAAGTTAAAGTATGAAACTCGCATCCGCCAACCGGTGAATGCGAGTTACATATGATACCTTATAAATAAACAATTGTAATCATATGAAGTCTATAGCGCTGTTTTTCCAGGTTCACCAACCCTTCAGGTACCGTAGGTACCGGTTTTTCGATATTGGAAATGACCATTATTATTACGATGATTATGCCAACGAAACCATACTCCGGAAAGTGGCCGAAACCAGTTACCTGCCTGCCAATGAGCTTCTGTTGAAACTGGCCGGCGAGCTGGAAGGTAAATTCAAAGTGGCTTTTTCAATTACCGGCACTGCGCTTGACCAATTTCAGCTTTATGCCCCCGAGGTTATTGAATCTTTTCAGCAACTGGCAAAAACAGGTTGCGTGGAGTTTTTATCGGAAACCTATTCCCATTCACTTTCAGCATTAAAAGATAAAACCATTTTTGAGCAAGAGGTAAAACAGCACGAACAGAAAATTTACGAGCTGTTTGGGCAAAAACCCAAAGTTTTCAGGAATACTGAAATGATTTATTCCGACGAAATTGGTGACCGTGTGGCAAAAATGGGTTACAAAGCCATGCTTACCGAAGGTGCCCGCCATGTTCTGGGATGGAAAAGCCCCAACTTCATGTATGTGAATGCTGCCAATCCGCGCCTGAAAGTGTTCATGCGCAATTTCAAACTCAGCGACGATATCTCGTTTCGCTTTTCAAACAGCAACTGGTCGGAATACCCGCTCACTGCAGAAAAATTTATTGGCTGGCTCACTCAACTGAACCGGAAAGAGGAGGTGGTCAACCTGTTTTTAAGCTACGAATCGCTGGGAGGCCGGCAGCCCAAAGAGAGCGGCATATTCAATTTTTTCGAACATCTTGCAAGGGGAATAGTCAAACATCCCGAACTAAAATTTGCAACACCCGCCGAAGTGTTGGCCGAAGTTCAACCTGTATCAGTAATCAGCGTACCCCACCCTATTTCGTGGGCCGACGAAGAACGCGACCTCACGGCATGGCTGGGAAACGAAATGCAAAAAGAGGCTTTTGAGAAATTATATGAACTGGGCCCGCGAATGGCGCGTTGTACAAATGACGAATTGAACAAAGACTGGAACTATCTGCAGGTAAGCGACCATTTTTATTACATGTCAACCAAATTATTTTCCAGCGGCGAGGTTCACAGCTATCTCAATCCGTTTGAATCGCCTTACGAGGCATTTATAAATTACATGAATGTGTTGAGCGACTTCAAAATCCGACTAAATTCTATGTTTCCCGAGAATGAAAAAGAACAGGAAACTGCAGCCCTGCATAGAATTATTGATGAAAAAGATGAAAAAATAATTAAACTGGAAAATCAACTGGCAAGCCTGCAAAAACCACGCACCAGAAAAAAAACAACACCAAAAAAGAAGCAGTAAAATTGCATTGAAAATGAACATAATATCACACTCCCCAAAATAACTTCCTGAACCATTTCACAACAAAATAAAAGTGTAATTTTGCAGCGCGAAAAAAGAAAATTAAAAAACAGAAAATAATCATGAAGACAGAAAATGAAAACTCTTATCCAATTCAACAAAATAATGACCCTGTTTGGAAAAAAATAATTGTAGAATCACATCTTCCCGAAAAATTGTCACCTCTACGCGAATTATCCAAAAACCTTTGGTGGGTTTGGAATAACGAAGCAAGGGAGCTGTTCAGGTTTATCGATAATGAAACCTGGGATGGGTGCGACCACAATCCGGTTGTACTACTCGACCAGGTAAGTTACAAGCGATTCAAGGAACTGGAAAAGGACGCAAACTTTATTTCCAGAATGAATAAAGTTTATGGTGATTTCAGGCAATACATGGAAGAACGAAAAAATTCAGGAAGCCCGCAAATTGCCTATTTCAGCATGGAATACGGATTGCACGATTCTTTGAAAATTTACTCCGGCGGATTGGGTATGCTTGCCGGCGATTACCTGAAAGAGGCCAGCGACATGAAAGTTAATCTGGTAGGTGTTGGCCTGTTATACCGCTACGGATATTTTAAACAGGCCCTTAACCTGCACGGAGAACAAATGGCAAATTACGAGTTCCAGAATTTCTCCAAAATACCGGTAAATCCGGTTCTCAACGAAAATAACGAATGGGTTAAAATAAGTATCGACTACCCCGGCCGCAAACTTTTTGCAAGAATCTGGCAGGTGAATATCGGCTCGGTAAAACTCTTACTGCTCGATGCCGATCTTTCTGAAAACCAGGACCAGGACCGCTCGGTAACGCATCATTTATATGGTGGCGATAACGAAAACAGGCTGAAACAGGAAATGCTTCTGGGAATTGGCGGAATCAAAGCCCTGAACACGCTGGGCTACAGTTCTGAAATTTACCATTGCAACGAAGGCCATGCAGCATTCATTGGCCTCGAACGTGTTTCCAGTATCATCAAGAAGAATGGGTTAAATTTCGCTGAAGCCAAAGAAGTAGTGCGCTCATCAACTGTATTTACAACGCACACTCCCGTTCCTGCCGGCCACGACTCCTTCCACGACGATTTGTTTAAATATTACATGGAGGGGTACTACAAAAAAACAGGACTTACCTGGGAAGAATTTGACCTCCTGGGAAAAGCAACCCCCGAAGAAGATCATTTCAACATGAGTTACCTGGCCTGTAATCTCTCACAGGGAATAAACGGTGTGAGCAAGCTACACGGCGTTGTAAGCAAAACCGTTTTAAAACCACTGTACCCGGGATTTTTGGAAGAAGAACTCGAAATTGGGTACGTTACCAACGGAGTGCATTATTCTACATGGACAGCACAGGAATGGAAAAACATTCATAAAGAATATTTTGGTTCCGAATTTCCTCAAAACCAACTCGATTTTGATGTTTGGGATAAAATTTACCGGGTGCCCGACGAAAAAATATGGGACATCAGAAAAACGCTCCGAACAAGGTTAATCAACTACATCAAAGAACGTTTTTCTGACAACTGGAATAAACGCAACGAAAATCCACAAATCATTACCGAAGTACTGGGCAAGCTCGATCCGAATGCACTTACCATTGGTTTTGCCCGCAGGTTTGCCACTTACAAAAGAGGTTACCTGCTGTTCAGAAACCTGGAGCGTTTATCGAAAATTGTAAATAATCCTGAAAAACCGGTGCAGTTTATTTTTGCAGGGAAAGCACACCCGGCCGACAAAGCGGGTCAGGATTTAATCAAACACATTGTTGAAATTTCAAAACGCCCCGAGTTCAGAGGAAAAATCCTTTTTGTTCAGAATTATGACATCAACCTGGCGAAAATGCTGCTGCAGGGGGTCGATGTTTGGCTTAATACGCCAACACGCCCGCTGGAAGCTTCGGGTACCAGCGGCCAAAAAGGCGTAATGAACGGAACACTTCATTTCTCGGTACTCGACGGATGGTGGGTAGAAGGCTACCAGAAAAATGCAGGCTGGGCATTACCTGCCGAAAGGGCATACGATGTGCAGGATTTTCAGGATGAACTCGATGCACAAACAATTTACGGCATTTTTGAAGATGAAATTACCCGTATTTTTTACGACCGCAATGAAGAGGACATTCCTGTTGAATGGATCGACTACATTAAAAACACGATGGCACAGGTAGCCCCGAAATTTACTACAGGAAGGATGATGCAGGATTACCACGAGAGGTACTATAAACCTCAGCTGTCACGCGCAACCAGTATTAATAATGAAAATTTTAAATGGGCAAAAGAACTGGCTGCATGGAAACAAAAAGTAAGCGCTGTTTGGGATTCAATTGAGATTAAGTATTCTGATACCTCCAACGGAATCAAAGACATCATGAAAGTAGGACAGGAATACCCCTTCAGGGTTGAACTCGACTTAAAAGGTCTTTCGTGCAACGAAGTAGGGCTCGAAATGGTAATTACTGAAAATGGTACTGAAGAACCACCACGCCTAGTTGAAACATTTAATTTTGAAGTTGAAAAATGCAGCGGTCCCTTATGTTGTTTTAAACTCAACTTCCATCCGGTGCATCCGGGGTCGTTCAACTATGGCCTCAGGTTATATCCAAAAAACGAAGGATTACCGCACAAACAAGACTTTAATTACATAAAATGGATGTAATTACCAGAAAGGTGCCTCACACAAGGCACCTTTTTTTTGTATATTTTTTCAATCTGGAATATAACTCAAAAAAGATTTTACAATTTATTTGAATTTTATCCGAAAACAGATTTTATTTTTACATTCCTGTTCAAACTCTTACTTTTGTTTTTATAAAAATCAATCAGATGGAGAAGAAAAAGAATCTTGGTGAAAAAATAAAACAGTTCCGCGAATTCAGACAAATTTCAAGAGAAGA
Source organism: Bacteroidota bacterium (assembly GCA_051747885.1). GTDB lineage: Bacteria > Bacteroidota > Bacteroidia > Bacteroidales > Prolixibacteraceae > Tangfeifania. The sequence goes on from JBNJGR010000028.1 coordinate 13,658, forward strand.
TCTGGCATTAAACGCCAATCTCGATATTAATCAACTTGAAAAAATTGAAAAAAAAGCGGCAATTCCCTCGCTGGGCCACCTCATAAAAATATCGAGGGCATTGGGAGTTCGCATTGGTACCTTCCTCGACGATCAGGACCAGGTGGGCCCTGTGATTGTTAAAGCCGGCGATGAGAAAAAAAGCCACAGCTTTTCAACAAAAGATGAATCAACCCGCGAACACCTGAACTTTTTCTCGCTGGCTCAGGATAAAGCCGGAAGGCACATGGAGCCGTTTATTGTTGAAATCGAACCATCGAAAGAATCGGACTATAAACTATCTACCCACGAGGGCGAAGAATTTATTTATGTGCTTGAAGGAAGCATTGAAATTAATTACGGGAAAGAACTGTACCGGATAAATAAAGGCGACACCATTTACCTCGATTCGGTTGTTGCACACAATGTACATGCAGCCAAAAAACAGCCGGCAAAAATTCTGGCAGTAGTTTACACACCGGTTTAATTTTCTTTTTTATCAACTATTCTGAACGAAAATTCATGCAATTACTTGATTATACGCTCGGCGAAATTCTGGAAAAATGGGCTTTCGAAACTCCCGACAAGGAATTCATTGTGTATCCCGACAGGGACTTACGTTTTACCTACAAACAATTTAACGATCGGGTTGATGCTATGGCCAAAGGCCTGCTCTACATGGGCGTGAGACCGGGCGACAAAGTTGGCATTTGGGCCAAAAATGTTCCCGACTGGACAACGGTAATGTTTGCAACAGCCAAAATCGGCGCTGTTCTGGTTACTATCAATACCAATTACAAATTATCGGAACTGGAATTTTTGCTGAAAGATGCCGACATTAACACGTTATTTCTGGTTGACGGTTTCCGCGACAGCGATTATGTGGAAATGATATTTAAACTGGTGCCCGAACTCAAAAATCAGCCCCGTGGCGAAATAAAAAGTTCCCGGTTCCCCGAACTTAAAAATGTGGTTTTTATCGGCCAGCAAAAGCACCGTGGTATGTTCAATACAAATGAATTGATTCTGCTGGGCAATCATGTTGATGACCTCGATTTGGAAACCATTAAAGAGTCGCTCAACTGCCACGATGTTATTAATATGCAATATACTTCGGGCACTACCGGCTTTCCAAAGGGAGTAATGCTTTCGCACCACAACATTATAAACAACGGGTATGCAACCGGGCAATGTCAGAAATTCACATCCGACGAACGCCTGCTGGTGTGTGTGCCAATGTTCCACTGTTTTGGGAGTGTTTTGGGACTTTCCGCGATAATTACCCACGGAGCCACCATGGTTTTTACCGAAGATTTTGATCCGGTAATGGTGCTGGCTTCAGTTCAGAAAGAAAAATGCACAGCTTTATACGGTGTACCTACCATGTTTATTGCTGAGCTCAATCATCCTATGTTCGACATGTTCGATTTAAGTTCGCTGCGAACCGGAATAATGGCCGGTGCTCCCTGCCCCATTGAAACTATGAAGCAGGTAATGACAAAAATGAACATGAAAGATGTAATTATAGTTTACGGTCAAACCGAGTCATCTCCGGGAATGACAGCAACGCGCACCCACAATTCACCCGAAGTACGGTCAACTACCGTTGGTTTTGAATATCCCAACGTGGAGGTTAAAGTTGTAAATCCTGAAACCGGTGAAGAATGTAAGACAGAAGAACAAGGGGAAATTTGCTGCCGGGGTTATAATGTCATGAAAGGCTACTATAAAAACGAAGAAGCCACAAAAAAAGCAATCGACACCGAAGGATGGCTGCATTCGGGCGACCTGGCAGTTAAAACCAAAGACGGCTTTTACCGTATTACCGGGCGTATCAAAGACATGATTATTCGCGGTGGAGAAAACATTTATCCGCGCGAAATAGAAAACTTTCTTTACAACATGCCACAAATTGAAACAGTGGAAGTGGCAGGAATTCCAAGCCCAAAATACGGCGAAGAAGTGGCAGCTTTTATTAAAGTTAAAGAAGCCCATTCACTCTCAGAAGAAGATGTTTTTGATTTTTGTCGTGGCCAGATAGCGCGGTTTAAAAGCCCAAAATACGTGTTTTTTGTGGATGATTTCCCAATGACCGCAAGTGGTAAAATTCAAAAATTTAAACTCAGTGAACTGGGGGCCAAAATCTGCAAAGACAAAGGAATTGAAATAAAATAATCAACTTTTCATACCAATGGCAAAATACAAAAGAATCCTGTTAAAACTAAGTGGAGAATCGTTAATGGGGCCTCAAAAATACGGCATCGACGAAACACGCCTGAATGAATACGCTGAACAAATTTCGGAAATAACGGAAATGGGTATTCAAACCGGAATTGTAATCGGCGGCGGCAATATTTTCCGCGGTCTGACAGGAGCCGGAAAGGGATTCGACAGGGTAAAAGGCGACCAGATGGGCATGCTGGCTACTGTCATTAACAGCCTGGCACTTAGCTCGGCACTGAAAAGTATTGGAGTTAAAGTACGCGTTTTTACTTCCATCAGGATGGAGCCTGTTGGCGAATATTATACAAAAGAAAAAGCCATTGAATCACTCGAAAAGGGCGAGGTTACAATTATTGCAGGGGGAACAGGCAATCCATATTTCACAACCGATACCGCCAGTGCTTTGCGTGCAATTGAAACCGAGGCTGAAATCATGCTTAAAGGCACCCGTGTTGATGGTGTCTATTCAGCCGATCCGGAAAAAGATGCGAATGCAACCCGTTTTGAGAAAATAAGTTTTGATGAAATTTATGACAGGAACCTCAAAGTAATGGACCTCACTGCCACTGCTTTATGCAAAGAAAACAACCTGCCTGTTTTGGTATTCAATATGGATAAAAAAGGAAACCTGAAAAAGGTAATCAACGGGGAACCAATTGGTACCATAGTGTACAAATGAAATTTCACATGATTTTAAAGAATAAAAAAAATTCAAAAAATTTTCGGTTCTTTTATTTTTTTCTATATTTGCTAACAATCCACGGTTGGAAAATCAGTGCTTGACCAATGCAAGAAGAAGTAAATTTTGTTTTAGAAGAATGTAAAGAAAGAATGGATGCTGCAATTAAGCATCTGGAAAAAGAATTGGTGCACATCAGGGCAGGAAAAGCTTCACCTTCGATGCTTGATGGAATTATGGTTGAATATTACGGGACGATGACTCCTCTCAACCAGGTATCAAATGTGAGCACACCCGATGCAAGAACAATTGCTATTCAACCCTGGGAGAAAAATTTAATTTCGGTCATTGAAAAAGCTATTCTGGCTGCCAATCTTGGTTTTAATCCTGATAACAACGGCGAAATCATCAGGATTAACATTCCGGCACTTACCGAAGAAAGAAGGAAACAACTTGTAAAACAAGTTAGCCAGGAAGGTGAAACAGCAAAAGTAAGTATCCGCACGGCACGTAAAGATGCTAATGAGCAACTGAAAAAAATGCTGAAAGACGGCTTGTCGGAAGATTTGGAGAAAGATGCCGAGGACGAAGTCCAAAAAATGACCGATGAATACGGAAAAGAAGTTGATGCTTTAGTGGAAGCTAAAGACAAAGATATTATGACTATTTAATTGTTTCTAGTTTTCTGTTTTCTGAACATTGTTTAATTGTTTTCATGGCTTTGAGGCAGCTTATTGAAGCTGCCTTTTTTTTATGCCATTTTTTTACCCAAACCACATTACTTTTTCTTCTTCCGGAGAATAAAAAACACAACCGCTGCAATTACAATAACAGCAACAACAATAATAATTACCGTGTTGCCGGAACCTGAAGCTTGCTCAGCTGCTGACCCCGCGGGAATTGGATTACCCTCTTCCATGTATGAACTATCCTGTACTCCCAGGTTCTCAATATAGCTGCCTTCATTCTGTGCCATCAACCTGTAAGGGATACTTAACAATCCACCAATTAGTGATGCAATTACTTTTTTAATTTGTCCCATTGTCTCAAATAATTTCAGTTAAACTTTTCATTGTAATCTTTTACTTTCAATATCATTTTTCAACGCCTGTGCATTCGGATATGAAGGATTTATTTTATACAATTTGTCCAAAACTTTCATCGATTGCTGATACCTGCCTTCATTATAATAATATTGGGCTTCCAACATAAAAAGCGGTTCATAAACAGGGTGAATCGCTTTACCTTCATCAAGGTATTTTTTAAACTCACCGGCATTACCGGCCAGCAAATTCGCCTTTGCCAGTTGTACATATAACCACACATTATCCGGATTATTTTGCAATGAAGATTTTATCAATTCCTGTCCTTCAATAAAATTCCCATTTTTTATCGCTTCAATTCCATTAAAATCATTTTTGTCAGCACGCTTCAAGACCACAGCCAATGGATTTCCTCTGTGATAAAATGTTTTAATAATTTCAGCAGTTTGCCACTTGTTGTTTTTCAGCATGTACGGATGTATATAATTGATGCCAAAAACGGCATAATCCCAGTCTTTTGAACTCCGCTCAAAATAACGGGAATAATCAACTTCGATATTTGGGTATGCGCTAAAATAATTCGTCAGGTTACAATTCATTACCACCTTAACATCTTCACTATCTATTAAATCTGTTAAATAGTCTGCCGGTTCTTTTATGCCATGAAAATAGTAATCGTATTCATAATTACTCCAGGCATTTTTATTCCCTCCCGAAATTGAATTGAAGTACACATAATCGACTGGAAATGTTGCAGCCTGGTGCTTAAACGGTAAAAAAAACAAAACAACTAAAATTGCAACTGTAGCCAATTTTAATTTTTTATTTCTGAATGATACCCATCGAACAAACTTCCAAATTCCCAAAGCAGCCATTATTCCCATCAATGGAAGAATAAAAAACATTTGTCTTATCCCGCTGTAAAGATTTGAACCGATTGCAATAACGTAAACAACCGGGAAAACAACAACAAAAAATATAAAAGCTTCATAAAAATGATTATCAGCAATATTTTTCTTTTGAATAACTTCACGGGCGAAAAAGAACAAAGAAAGCAGTAATCCGCCCATTATAAATTCCGGGGTAGAAATGAGCAACCATTTGGGTAAATAGTACCAGGGTAACTGTGTACTCCAGATAAGCTCCATTTCAAAAATCTGACGAATGCTCACACTGTAATGTTCCATTAGGTTCAGACTCTCCAGCGGATGAGAAAAAATGTCTTGCAAGGCAAAGGGCCAAAACAGCAATCCGGCAAAATAGCCAATAAAAAGAATTACTGTTCCCTGGCCCATGAGCCTGACAAGAACGGGTTTAGTTGAAACACTATTTAGGTAAAAAGGCTTCCAAAATAAAAAGGTGAAAATGCCCAGCGCCAGATATCCAAACAGGATAAAACCACCTGCCCGCACCGAAACAGTAAAGGCGATGGCGAGTCCGAGAAAAACAGCAGTTCTCCAGCGGGGGCGTGGCATCTCTTTTAAAAACTGAATTATCATAAATAATCCGGCCGTGTATCCTGTAGCAAAAGGAATGTCCTTCAGGTTTCCAAACGCCTGACCAAAAAGCCGGGGCATTAATAGTAATGCAAGTACAGTTAAGGTAGCAACCTGGTATGATCCTGTTACTTCCCGGGCAAGCATTCCTGAAAACAAAAGCAACAACCAAAAAAAGAGTGCACCGGTAAAATGCCTGAGCAGAAATTCATTCTCAATTGAGAATACCCGGTTTATTAATGCCGTTAAATTATCAACCGACTGGCCGTAATATTTGAGATTCGATTTTGGGGTGTCGAGACAGGATCGGTCTTCACCCAATGTAAAATACCAGTTAACCACTTTTTTGGCGTGCGGGTAATGGAGCTGTTCATCCACATTTACGGCAGCTTTGGGAGCCATAAACCCCAACAGGATTGCAGCAAAAATAAGAATAACTGCAAAGCCATTTTTTGCCGATAATATGTGAAAAGCATTATTCATAAACTTCCTGAACTAAATAATGTGGCCTCCCCTGCACTTCTTTAAAAATGCGGTAAACGTATTCGCCGATTAACCCCAGGAAAGTGAGTTGCACCGAGCCAAAAAAACTAATAGTCAGAAACATGGAAGACCACCCAATTGGCGCAAAGCCCAAAAATTTTGAGCCAAGCGTATAAAAAATGGCGGCAAGAAAAAAGAATACGCCTAAAATTCCGAGATACAAACAGGCTCTAATAGGCCATTTTGAGAAAGAATAAATGGCATCGGCGGCCAGCGAAAACAATTTCTTCCGACTCATTTTTGCTTCACCCACCAGACGATCAGGCCGATCGTATAACACAAACTCATGTTTGAAGCCAATAAAATTGCGTATTCCTGGCAGGTACCGGTTGCGCTCTGTAAACTGAAGAATTGCCTGATGCGCTTTTCTATTTAATATACAAAAGTTGCCCGTTTTTGCAACCTGCTGTTCTTCAGATATTTTATCAAAAATCCGGTGAAAAATATTGATGTAAATTTTCCGGGAATATTTCTCGTTGCGCGATTCACGTACCGCAGTAACAATATCGGCCCCGCTGGTTTTCATTTTATTGAATAGCACCGGAAT